>NZ_JBNAIW010000008.1:0-71512 GCF_052047895.1 Candidatus Pelagibacter sp. HIMB1517 | reverse complement strand
ATATTTAATTTTATTATCCAAAACATATTTAAAAAAAAATTTAGAAATTTTATTTTTAATAAGTATTTTTTTTATATTATCATTACAGACTATATGTCCTTTTTTTTTCAAGTTTTGTCTAAAAAGTTTTAACTTTGAATTTAAATAAGCTTTCATTGATTTATGATAATCTAGATGATCTTGAGAAAAATTTGTAAATACAACTCCCTTGAATTTTAATCCATTTAATCGATCCTGATCTAGACCATGACTTGATGCTTCTAAAATAACTGTTCTAATTTTTTTTTTATTAATAAAATTTAAAAAATTATAAATATCCAGGTTACTGGGTGTTGTTAAATTATTTTTTTTTCTTTTTTTGTTATAAAAATATCCAAGAGTTCCAATGTTTGCACAAGATTTTTTATTTAAAATATGTAATTGATAAAAAAAATTAGCAACTGATGTTTTTCCATTTGTACCAGTTACGGCAAAAATATTTTTAGGTATTTTTTTATATTTTTTTTTTATTAATGATAAATATAAACTTCTAATATTTTTAGAAATAATTGAGTTGCGATAATTTACTTTTATAGATGAAAAAATTAAACTTGGTTTTTTTTTAATTATACTTTTTAAAAATGGGTTTATTTTTTTTGAATTAGATAAAAAATCAAAAAAAACATCATTTCTTTTTAAAAGTCTAGAATCTACACAAAAATTTTTATTTATAATTTCTTTAATCTTCATTAATTCAATTTTGCATAATCATTAATTTTTAATGTGTTCAAAATTGGACCTATTTTTTTTATAATTTGTCCATTTATATAACCTGCATTCCATCCAGATTCTCTTCTATTATGGCCCCATAGTTTTGGCGCTCCTTTTGGTTCATCCATAATTACTGTTAAAACATATAAATTTTCATCTACGTCAAACGCAGAAACAAAAACATTCAATATTTCATTGGAATATCCTTTGCCTATATTTGAAGGTTTTTCTGCAGTACCTGTTTTTCCCATTACATTATATCCATGAATATCTGCTTTTCTTCCACTGCCTCCTCTGATGTAATTATTATCAACGTTTGTTCTTAAAATTTTTTTTATTATCTTGCTGTTTTCTTCTGAAATTATTTTATTTTTAATTTTAGTTTTTTTATTTTTTAGCAAAGTTGGCTCTAAAAGATTCCCACCGTTAATTATTGAGGCATATGCCCTAGTTAACTGTAAGGGAGTGGTATTTATTCCATGTCCATATCCTGCAGTAAGCGTTCTGCACTTTCCCCACCTTTTTTTTGTAGAAGCAGAAACCTCTGGTAATTCAATTCCAGAATAATCAAAAATCTCAAGCTTTTCTAAGAAGTTTTGATAAGTCTCTAATCCAGAATCCTGGATTATTCTTATTGTACCTATATTTGATGACTCAACTAAAATATCATTTACAGATAAATTTTTTTTATCTTTTGAATATTTATACTCTTTAATAAAAAATTTTCCGCAGGCAACTTGGCTTGGTAAATTTTTATAAACTTTATCTCTCGTTATTTTTTTTTGTTCTAGGGCATTTGCTATTACAAAAGTTTTAAATACAGATCCTAGCTCGTATAGACCTTTTGAGTTTTTATTAAATAAATTATCCTTATTTTTTAATTCAGATCTATCATTTAGATTATAATCTGGCAGAGATACCATTGATAAAATTTTTCCACTGCCCGCATCCATTAAAACTGCTGATGCTCCTTTGGCGCTAAAAATATTTATACTATCTAATAAGGTTTCACGAATTATGAATTGAACCCTCTGATCAACTGAAAGAACTATAGGAATATTAATTTTTTTTTTATCTAATATTTCATCATTCAGAAACAATTCAATACCAGATATACCCTGTTGATCTGTATCAACATTCCCAAGGATGTGCGAAAATAAGTTTTTATCTGGATAAATTCTAGTTTCATTTTCAACAAGCTCCAAAGATGGTTCCCCTAAACTTAATGCATTATTATACTCTACAGGACTTAAATTTTTCTTAATTACATGAAATGATTTTTTGTTAAAATTTTTAATTTTTTTAAGGTCAACCTCAGGAAATTTAATACGTAATTTTAAATTTAAATTATTAAAATTTTTAATTTTTTTTGTTCTAATCAAAAGATCATGTGTTTTAATAGAATAAGCTAATAAATTATTATTTTGATCAACTATTGATCGTCTTTTTAGTTCTTGCTTTATATAATTATCCTTTAAACTTAATTCTTTTTTATCAAAGCCTAAAAAAATAAGCTTTGATAATGTCAAAAAGCTCAAAAGAAGAAAAAATGAAATTATAACGTTTATTCTTATATCTAAATTTTTATTTTCCTTTTTTTGATAAATACTTTCATCAAAATATAAATTAAGTTGATTATTTTTTTTCATTAAGTTCTAAATATTCAATATTTTTTTTTTCAAAAAAGATATAATCTTTACCAAGATATTTGTTTGCTAATTTTTTTATATTTTCTGGTGATTTTAAAAATATATTTTCTTTTAACTCTAACTCATTACCTTTTCGTAACTCGTAAATAACTTCTTTTTTTTTAGCTATTTTTTCTTCTAAATTTTTAGATTTATTTTTATAGAAATTTGTAAAAGAAACTCCAAAAACTAATAAAATCAACGGTATAATAAAACTTTTAAACATATAACTCTTCTAAAGAAAAATATTTTTCCATATCTAAATCTGATCTCTTTAAACTAAAATCAGGTTTACAAATTTTAGTAAAAGCTCTTAGTTTTGCTGAACGAGAGCTTGGATTTACATTAACCTCCTCTGAATTTGGTTTAAGAGCTTTGTTAGTTAAAATTTTAATAGGCATTTTTTTAATATCTGAGTCTTGTGGTAAGTATCTCGAAGTTGAAGTTTTTTTTCCATAAAAATTTATTATTTTTTTAACAAGAAGATCTTCAAGAGAATGAAATGTAACAATAATAATTGTTGAGTTTTCTTTACAGTTTTCAATTATAAATTTTAATGATTTGTATATTTCTAATAATTCTTGATTTACAATCATTCTTAATGCTTGAAAAGATTTTGTTGAAGGATGAGTTTTATTTTTTTTAAATTTAACAGTTTCTATAATTTCAGCTAATTTTTTGCCTGATGATATATTTTTGTTTCTTCGTACATTAATAATTTTGTTTGCAATTTTAGAAGCGAATTTTTCTTCACCAAAAAATTTTAAAATATTCTTTAAATCCTTTTCAGAAACTTTTTTAATTAATTCCTCTGCATCTAGATCTGTTAAACCCATACTCATACTTAAACTATCATCTGAACTGAATGAGAACCCACGTTTCATATCTTTCAATTGAAAGTGCGAAACGCCAAGGTCAAAAATAAAATAATCTATTTGATTTATTTCTTTTACTTTATGTATTTCAGAAAATTTTAGATTTTTAAAAACAAATCGTTTTAAATATTTTTTTTCTAACTTTTTTGCAAATTGAATAATTTCAATATCTCTATCTATAGCGATAACTTTTGAATTCGAATATTTTTTTAAAATTTCAGAAGAATACCCGCCTCCTCCAAAAGTACAGTCTAATATTAATTTATTATCTGAAAGAAAATTAGTGACTTCTCTCAACATCACTGGATAATGTTTTATTGTATCCAGCGACATTGAGCATAATCTCTAATTAGTTTGTCTTCTTAAAAATGCAGGGATCTCAAGATCATCCTTATCGTCAAAATTAATATCAGACAAATCCGCATCAATTTCATCGGCTAATGATTTTTCTTGATCATGATCTCTTATCTCTTCATCTCCAGTGAATAGCTGTGGAGCAGCATTTTCGGTTTCTATATTATTATTTTCACTTGTATTTTCTTCTATGTTTAGTGAAGACTGTTCCTCAATGGAGCTTGCATCGAGACTATCAAAATTTTGATCCTCACTAGTAAAATCCTCCGCAACAGAATTGTCTATAGGAGCGCTTTTTTGTAACTCCTCATAATTTGTGTTGATTTCATGAGTAACATTCTGCTCTGTTTTATAGATAGAGTTAACATCCAATGCATTTGAGCCTGAAATAGGTACTGAATGATTAGTTGTTGCACTGGCCATAGGAGCGTTACTTAAATTAGCTTGATGACCATTTTGTGTAAACGCTTGTTGGCTATAATTTGAATATGGTGATTGTGCATTATTAAATAGATTTGGTCTTGAGTAACCATGATTTCTATTTTGAACAACACTTAAAGTTGGTTTGTTTTTTACAACTTCTCCACCTAATCCTGTAACAACAATTGAAACTCTTACTTTGCCATTCATAGATTCATCAATAGTTGAACCGATTAAAATATCTGCAGTAGGATCTACCTCAGCTCTAATTTTATTTGCCGCTTCATCTACTTCAAATAAAGTAATATCATTTCCACCAGTTATATTTACTAGTAAACCTTTAGCTCCTTTAAGAGTATAATCGTCAATCAAAGGATTATTTATAGCAGCTTCAGAGGCAAGCTCTGCTCTTTTTTCTCCTTCTGCCTCTCCAGTTCCCATCATAGCTTTTCCCATTCCGCTCATGATAGTTTCAATGTCAGCAAAATCCAAATTCATTAATCCAGGTTGTACAATCAAATCTGTTATTCCTCTTACGCCGTGCATTAAAACATTATCAGCCATTCTAAATGCTTGAGGAAATGTTGTTTTATCATCTGCGATTTTAAATAAATTCTGGTTTGGAATAATTATGCTCGTATCAACAACTTTAGAAAGATTTTCTAAACCTGCTTCGGCAACTCTTATTCTACCAGGTCCTTCAAACATAAAAGGTTTAGTAACAACCGCTACGGTTAAAATATTTAAATCCTTTGCAGCCTTTGCAATAACTGGTGCTGCACCTGTTCCTGTACCACCTCCCATTCCAGCAGTTACAAAAACCATATTTGCACCTTGTAATAAATTAATTATTTCATTCATTGACTCATCGGCAGCTGCTTGTCCAATATCAGCTTTTGCACCAGCACCTAAACCTCTTGTCAAATTAGCACCTAGTTGAATTTTACAATCAGCTTTATTCTTTTTTAAATCTTGTGCATCTGTATTTGCGGCAACAAACTCGACACCTTGGATACCAGAGTCAATCATATTGTTGATTGCGTTTCCTCCTGCTCCTCCAACTCCTAAAACTACTATTCTTGGTTTTAATTCTCTTAATTCAGGTGCTGTTATATTTATTGCCATCGTTTTCTCCTTTTTTAGTTTGATTGTTTCCATTTCAGTTCTGATCTTTTTAAATTTGCTTTTTTTCTTGCGTCATCACTGAATTTTTTAAATAAAGTTGGCTCCCACATCTGAAATGTTTTTCCTTGACCAACAAATAAAACTTTTTCTGTTATTTTAGAGTGCTCTAATAATTTTTCATTTAAAGTAATTCTTCCATCGCCATCAAAATTAAGTTGAGAGCTGTTTGCTAAGATTGATGTAGAAAAGATATCTCTATTTTCTTCAAAAGGATTTAGTGTATCAATTGTTTCAATAATTTTTTCTAGTCTGTCTTGAGGACAAAACTCAATAGATGAATTTGTAAAAGATGGGTAACAAACAACTGCGTTATAACCAAGGGCCGATAAATGAGATCTATAAGCTGCAGGCACGGACACCCTTCCTTTTTTGTCTAGTTTGTTTTCGTAAGTAGAAATAAACATTTAATATATTCATCAAATTCCCATTTATGGGATTACATGGGAATATATGGTTTTTAATAAATAGTCAATTTATATTCAACTTTTAGTTGTTCTTATATTGTTCTATTTATAATTGAATTTGCTAGTTGGTCTATAAGCTGGGTTCTGTCATTTAAAATGGTAATTTATCTCGGCTGATTATTTCTAAACAGCTCCAGCAACCAACCCGGATAGCTAACTTAGGATGTTTGATCAAAGATCGTGCTATCCCTATTTGGTCTTGCTCCAAGTAAGGTTTTCCATGCCCTTTTTATTACTAAAAAGGCGGTGAGCTCTTACCTCACCGTTTCACCCTTGCCTTGATTAGGCGGTCTATTCTCTGTGGCACTATCTCTAGGATTTCTCCCGCCAGGAGTTACCTGGTACTTTTTCCTATGGAGCCCAGACTTTCCTCTCTATTATAATAGAGCTACCATTCAACCAACTAGCAGGATGCTTATAGTCAAAAAACAAGTAAAATCAATGCTTTTTGGTAAGTTTATGATTATACAATATTTTCCAGGGAAATTTCGGACCTGGATCAGTCTTTCTACCAGGAGATATATCTTCGTGTCCAAGAATATAACTGGGTTTGATCTTGTATTTTTTTTTAAGGTTTTTCAAAATCTTTATTAACGCAAAAATCTGTTTATTAGGAAAATTTTGAAACCCTTTGTTTACCAATTCAATTCCAATTGATTTAGAATTTAAATTAATGTCTTTACCCCATTTTGATTTTCCAGCATGCCAAGCAACATCTTGGTCTTGAACCATTTGATAGATTTTGCCGCCTCTACTAATTAAATAATGGCAGCTAACTTTTGCAACTTTTGATTGTAATCTTTTAATCGCAGATTTCTGGTCCTTCATGCCTGTATAGTGAATTATTACATACTTAATTCTTCTATCTTTTAATTTTTCAAAGTTTTTACTAGGTTTTTGCGTTATTTTTAAATGCATTAATTGCCTTTTTTTACTCTAGTTTTAGCTACAAATATCACTATATACTCGCACAAATATAAAAAAATGAAAAAATTTTTAAACACTTTATTAGTTGCATCAGTAATAACACTGACGCCCACAGTTTCTTTTTCAAAAACTGAGGATTGTTTTGAACCAGTCAACAGAGCCGTTTTTTCATTTAATATGGGGTTAGATAAAATTATTTTTAAACCAGTTGCAAAAGGTTATTCATACCTACCTAACCCAGTGAAAACTGGAGTGAAAAATGCAACCAATAATGTTTCCTATTTTGTTCAAATTCCAAATCAATTTCTTCAAGGTAAATATAAACAAGGCATAAATGATACTGGAAGATTTTTAATTAACACAACTGTTGGAATACTTGGAATATTTGATCCAGCATCAAAACTAGGAATTAAAAAAAATGAAAATGAAGACTATGGCCAAACTCTTGGAGCCTGGGGTGTTGGACACGGATGTTATGTGATGTTGCCTGTTCTAGGGCCTGCAACTTTAAGAGACGGTATTGGAAAAATCGGCAATGCAATGCTTGATCCTTTTTATTTAAGTACAGTTGGAGATAAAGAAATGTTACTTGGAAATAACTTGGGAGACGGAACCTACTGGGGTGAAACAGCCCTTGATAAAACAAATTGGCGAGCTGAAAATCTAAATACACTAGATAATTTAGAAAAAAATTCTGTAGATCTATATGCATCGGTTAGAAGTTTATACCTTCAAAGAAGAGACTATTTAACCAATGATGGTAAATCTTCTGATGAAGATCAATGGAAAGATTTCAAATAGTTTTTAAAATCAATGCTAAGAAAAATCTTTTTTTTAAATATATTTTTCTTTATCACTTTATCTTTTAATAGTTACTCATTTGAAAAAGAAGCTGAACAACTTGTTCAATCAACAACTGATAATGCTAAAAAAATTATCCTAGATTCAAATATTAAAATAGATGATAAAAAAAAGAAAATTGAGGCTATTGCTTTGGATGTTGTCGATGTGGATGGTTTAGGTCGATTTACCCTGGGGTCTTCAAGAAAAGACTTGAATGAAACTCAGTTAAAAAAATACACAGAGGTATTTAGAGTTTTTTTTGCAAAGAATATATCAAGTAGATTGCAAAATTATAGTGACCAAAATATAAAAGTTACTGGATCAAAAAGAGTAAGTGATAACTACGTTTTAGTAAATTCAAAAATGGTATCTAAAAAAGACAATCAAGAAATTAAAATTGACTGGAGAGTTTTCAATATAAATAACAAGTTAGTTATTAGAGATTTAGTTGTAGAGGGTTTAAGCTTAGCAAAAACTCAAAGGGAAGAATTTGGCTCAATATTAGCTAGTAAAGGTTTTGATGGTTTAATGGCTAATCTAAACGATTTTATTTCAAAGAATTAGCTTTATAGCCTTTTTGCAAAATCATTAATCCTAGTATTGTAATAACTAAAGATACAATCATATTTTCAGTAAAACTTTCATTTAAAAATATCCAACTAAAATATACTCCAAATATTGGGATTAATAATGAAACTTGAGACATGAATACAATTCCATTATCAAAAATTAATTTTATTCTCATCATAAAAGCTAAGGCAGTACTAAAAATACCTAAATAAATTAAGCTTATTAAACTTTTTAATTTGAATTGACTGTAATCATAAGTAGCCATTTCATAAATGCAGAATGGAGCTAGAATTAAAGTTCCACAAGACATTGATAGTAGAGAAATTGTTTGATTTTTAAATTTATTATATCTTTGTATAAATACCGCGCCGATAACATAGCTAAGAGACGCCATCATTACTAAAAAGACTGAATAAAAGCTGCTCGATTGATTTAAATAAACTTGGTCATAAACTAAAATAAAAACACTAAAAAAACCAGTAACTGTTCCTAGAATTTTAAATTTATTAAATTTATCGTGTCCTAATAAATTAGATAAAATAATTGCATAAAAGGGGCCTGCACCCATCAATAATGCGGCGAGGCCACTGCTCATACCGTCAATACCAAGAGCTATTAATGAAAATGGTATAATATAATTAACTATTCCAATTAAAAAAAATACGTAAAAATCTTTTGTAAAAATTGGACTATAATCAATTTTTTTGTAAAAAATAGAGATTAAAAATAAAAATATAGCTGCAAAAAATAACCTACCTGCGGTTAAAATATAAAAATCAAAACTTTCTAAAACAATTTTATAATTAAAAAAAGCAGACCCCCAAATTGAAGCTAATATAAAAAGAAGGATATAGCTTTTAAAATTTGGTTTTGTCATTATTTAATGGTGGGCCCGGAGGGATTTGAACCCCCGACAACCCCGTTATGAGCGGGGGGCTCTAACCAACTGAGCTACAGGCCCGGAATATTTTGTTATTACACTAATGATAACAAAAATAAATAAATTATTTTAATTATCCAAGAAACTTTTTAATTGCCTAGATCGACTTGGGTGTTTTAGTTTTCTTAATGCCTTTGCTTCAATCTGTCTGATCCTTTCTCTAGTAACAGAAAACTGCTGGCCAACTTCCTCGAGAGTATGATCTGTATTCATGCCAATACCGAATCTCATTCTCAACACTCTTTCTTCTCTTGGAGTCAAAGAAGCCAAAACTTTGGTCGTTGTATTTTTTAATGCAGTTTGAACCGCAGCATCTACGGGTATTAATGCATTTGAGTCTTCAATAAAGTCACCAAGAGTACTATCCTCTTCGTCTCCGACTGGAGTTTCTAATGACACTGGTTCTTTTGCTATCTTTAAAACCTTTCTAACTTTTTCTAGCGGCATTGCCAATTTTTTTGATAGCTCTTCTGGTGTAGGCTCCCTTCCAAACTCACTCATCATTTGTCTTTGAGTTCTTACAATTTTATTTATTGTTTCTATCATATGAACTGGAATTCTAATTGTTCTAGCTTGGTCAGCAATTGATCTTGTAATGGCTTGCCTTATCCACCATGTTGCATATGTTGAAAATTTATATCCCCTTCTATACTCAAACTTATCTACTGCTTTCATTAAACCAATGTTGCCTTCTTGAATTAAATCTAAAAACTGCAAACCTCTATTTGTATATTTTTTTGCAATCGAAATAACTAATCTAAGGTTCGCCTCAATCATTTCTTTTTTTGCAATTCTAGATTCTCTTTCTCCTTTTTTAATTTTATTCACTAAAATTCTGAAATCTGAAATTGACATCCCAATATTGTCACTGAGCTCAATAAGTTTATCTTTTAAATTAGCAAAAAGTTTTTTTTCTTTAGTAAAGAAAGCTAACCAACTTTTTTCTTCACTTAAAAATTTTTCAAAATTTGGATTTAGCTCGTTACCTACATAAAATTTAATAAAATCATCCCTAGAAATACCATGTTTATTTGCCGCTCTCATTAATTCACCATCGTAAGAAAGGATCTTTTTATTTTCAGCATAATTTAGGGCAACCAAATCTTCTTGTGTAACTTGGTTAAGCTGAAGTTTCAAAAGTTCTTCCATAATTTCTTTTTTTACCTTTTCGTAACTTTTCTTTTTACTGTCGCTAAATGCTTGATTTTTTAAAACACATTCAAGCTTATCTCTTTGGTAAGAAATTAGTTTTTTATAATTTTTTGTAATCCTGCTAAAAGCTTCTAAAATTTTTGGTTTTAACTCAATTTCCAATGACGCTAGAGATATATTAAATTCATCATCGTCATTACTATCTTCTGATTCAGTGTCTATATTCGGATTTTTTTCTTTAGCTTCTTTTTTGCTTTTCTCTTTAATTGACTTTGCTAATTTTTCATCATCAATAAAATTCGTATCTAGATCAATAATATCTCTTACAAGCATTTCATTGTTAATTAATTTCTCTTCCCAATCGAATATTTTTTTTGCAGTGATTGGACTTTCTGATAATGAACTGATCATTACATATCGACCAGACTCTATTCTCTTAGCAATTGCTGTTTCACCTTCACGTGAAAGAAGTTCTACACCACCCATTTCTCTTAGATACATTCTTATTGGGTCATCGCTTCTTTCAACTGTCTTTGTTTGCTTTGCAGTTTCAGACTCTTGTTTTTTTACTTTAAAATCAGATTTATTTTGGACTAGGGTAATTGCTTGATCAAAAATATGTACTAATGCTGTGTCTAAACTTTCAACATTACTA
The DNA here is from genome assembly GCF_052047895.1 of Candidatus Pelagibacter sp. HIMB1517. Lineage (NCBI taxonomy): Bacteria > Pseudomonadati > Pseudomonadota > Alphaproteobacteria > Candidatus Pelagibacterales > Candidatus Pelagibacteraceae > Candidatus Pelagibacter > Candidatus Pelagibacter sp. HIMB1517. The sequence goes on along the minus strand of NZ_JBNAIW010000008.1, from coordinate 60,689 downwards.
TTTCTTTTACCTAAAGATTTTTGTAACTCTTCATAAGTTATAAAACCTCTATTCAGGCCTTTCTCAACAAGTCTTTCAAAGGATTTTGATATTAATTTTTCCACAATAGTTGCTGGAATTTATATTTTTTTAATAAAAAATAAATGGAAGATTTTTAACATTTTTAGCTATTTTTTAGAGATAAGTACTGATTATAACTAGCCTCATCAGGGTTCTTTAGTAACTCCGACTCAAGACTAGAAATCTGTTTATTTTTTTTGGCAACATTTAATTCGTCAACATAGTCATTGAAAAAGTTTGAGTAAGACTCTTCATTAAGATTAACAATAATACTTTTGTTATTTGAATACATTTCAATTTTTTTTATAAAAGAGGCAAAGTTTATTGTTAATTTTTTTCTTAAATCCTCTTTTGTTTTAACATTTTCATTTACTAATGAATTGATAAGTTCAGATATAAATATATTACTTTCTTTAAAATTAAATTCTAAAAGCGATATATCTTCAATTTTATTTTCACTAAATTCTGGATAATTTAATATTAAATTAATGAAAGATAACTCTACTATTTCTTCTTTAGAAAGCATTAATCGTAAACTTGCTTTTTTTATCTCTTCCTGACTTTGAGAATTATAATTTTTCTTCTTAATAATATTTTCAAAAATTTTATTTTTAAACGCACTTTTTATATATTTTTTTGAAATTTGATCTTCAATTTCATCAGCTAAATTAAATAACTTTTTTTCTAACAAAGCAATATCTGAAGGTTTTGATTTATTAACTCCTAATGCATGATGTTTAAAAATAACATCTGCTAAATCTTTACTTTGACTTATTAAAGAATTGAAACCTTCTTTACCAAATTGATTTACAAAATCATCTGGATCTTGGCTGTTAGGAATTTTTGCAAAATAAATATCTTTTCCTGGTTTTAATATTTTTAAAATTCTTTCTGCGGCACGATAAGAAGCATCTATTCCACTTTGATCACCATCAAAACAAATAATAATTTTATCAAAGTTTTTCCAAGCTAAGCTTATCTGGGAAGTTGTCATTGCAGTACCTAAAGTGGCAGAAACATTTTTTATTCCTTTATTATACAAAGACACTACATCCATATATCCTTCAACAAGAATTAGGTTATTTGAATTTAAACTTTCTTTTTTTGCATTATTTAAATTAAACAAATTAAAACCTTTTTTAAAAAAATTTGTTTCAGGAGAATTTATATATTTTGCCAAAGCATTTGCTAAAACTGCTCGACCTCCGCAACCAATAAAATTATTGTAATAATTTTGTATCGGAAAAGTAATTCTATTTTTAAAACGGTTAACTAATTCATCTGTACCGTCTTTTTTATAATACATTCCAGATTTTATTAATTCATCTGAAGTAAAACCATTTTCAAAAAGTTTATTTTGTATCTTTTTACTATTTTCACAAAAACCTAATTTGAAATAATTTATAGTTTCAATTTTTAAACCTCTATCAATCAAATATTTAAGATGAGTATCTTTATATTGAGAAAATAAATCTTCTTTGCATTGGTTAAAATAGATTTCAAATAATTTTTGAATTCTCAAATTTTCTTTTTCAATTTTTTCATCTTCTTTTGTAAAACGATATGGTTGCATTCCAGCTCTTTGAGCAAGCATTTTAACCGCTTCTCCAAAATTTAAATTTTCTAATTTCATAATGAAATCAAAAATATTTCCATGTTCCGCTGTACTAAAACAATGATAAAACCCTTTTTCATCATTGACAGTAAAGGAGGGAGTTTTTTCATTTTTAAAAGGAGAGAGCCCAATAAATTCTTTTCCTCTTTTTTTTAAATTAACTTTTAATCTAACTACATCAGAAACTTTTAACCTATTTCTAATTTCATCAATGTAAGTTTTTGGGTACTTCATTAACCTTTAAGCTTATCCTTTAATATCTTGCCGGCTAAAGAAAAATCCATTTTGCCCAAATATTTTTCTTTTAATGCTGCCATTACTTTTCCCATATCCTTAAGGCTTGATGCTCCAATATTTGATATTGCTTCATTGCAAACTTTCTCAACTTCTTCTTGGCTGAGCTGTTGTGGCAAAAATTCTTCTATGATTTTTATTTCAGTATTTTCTTTATCAACTAAATCTTGTCTACTTGCTTTTTGATACATTTCTACTGACTCTTTTCTTTGTTTTAGCATTTTATTTAAAATAGAAATCATATCTTCATCTGTAACTTCTTTCTTATCCTGAGTTCTTTTCTCGATTTCTTTGTCTTTTTTTGCTGATACTATTGCCCTCAAGGTAAGCACTCGATCACTTTGCTTGCTTTTTAGCGATTCACTTAAAGCGTTGTTCACATTTTCAAAAATTGTCATGACGATTATTTAATTTAGTTTCTTGACGAGTGTAAGACTTTTTCATAATTAACGCCAAAGTTTTTTTGTAAACTTTGATTCTTAACCTATGAGTTGTATTTTTGTTTAATAAGGAAAAAAAGGCAGATTTAAATTTTTTATCATCACAACCCACAGGTATTTTAGTTTTCGAAAATGGATTATCTATTTCTGCAATAGGCATAGGTCATGAAGGCCATTCTGTTGGAGAGGTTTGTTTTAATACTTCAATGACTGGCTACCAGGAAATTATAACTGACCCATCTTATTCTGATCAAATCATAAACTTCACCTTTCCTCATATTGGAAATGTTGGGGCAAACTTTGAAGATATCGAGTCAGAAAAAGTTTGGCTAAAAGGAGTTATATTTGCAAAGGAAATAACTGAACCTTCAAATTACAGATCATTTGAAAAACTAAATGATTGGTTAAAAAAAAATGAAGTTGTAGGAATTGCAGGCGTCGATACCAGGGCTATTACAAATTTAATTAGAAATAAAGGCGCTTTAAAAGCAACAATTGTAAATGGTGGTACCAATGAAACAAATAAATATCTTGAAGAATGCAAAAGCTGGCCTGGTTTAGAAGGAATGGAACTTACCAAGAAAGTTACCACTCAACAGATTTATAATTGGAATGATGAAGGATTATGGTCAAAAGAAAAGGGTTATAATAAAAATGATGAGCATAAATACCATGTTGTAGTTTTGGACTTTGGTTGTAAAAAAAATATTTTAAGAAATTTCTCTAATTTAAAAACAAAATTAACAGTTGTGCCAGCTGATACAAACTTTAATAAAATATCAGAGTTAAAACCCGATGGAGTTTTTCTGTCAAATGGACCGGGAGACCCTGCTGCCACCTCAAAATTTGCAAATGAAACTATAAAAAAAATATTAGAGAGTAATATTCCAACCTTTGGTATTTGCTTAGGTCATCAATTACTTGCACATGCTTTAAACTGTAAAACAAAAAAAATGCATCAAGGACATAGAGGAGCAAATCACCCTGTAAAAAATTTAAATAATAACCTTGTTGAAATTACATCACAAAATCATGGTTTCGAAGTTGATAAAGATAATATTCCTAATGATGTAGAGGTAACTCATATATCCTTGTTTGATCAATCTATCGAAGGAATTAAATCAAAAAAATATAAAGCTTTCTCAGTACAATATCATCCAGAAGCAAGTCCTGGTCCTCATGATAGTCATTATTTATTTTTAGAGTTTATTAAAGAAGTAGAAAAAAATGCCAAAAAGAACTGATATTAATAAAATCATGATTATTGGTGCTGGTCCTATTGTGATAGGACAAGCTTGCGAATTTGATTACTCTGGATCACAAGCATGCAAAGCGTTAAGGCAAGAAGGATATAAAATTATTTTAGTTAACTCTAATCCTGCAACCATAATGACTGATCCAAATGTTGCAAACATCACTTATATTGAACCTATAAACGGTCAGGTCCTAGAAGAAATTATAAAAAAAGAAAAACCTGATGCAATACTGCCAACCATGGGTGGTCAAACTGGGCTTAATGCTGCAATGAGTTTAGATCAAAAGGGAATATTAAAAAAATATAATGTTGAATTAATTGGAGCCAATGCTGAAGCAATTGATAATGCAGAAAATAGAGAAAAATTTAAAAAAAATATGAATGAAATTGGTCTTGAGTCGGCAAGATCATATATATGTAGAAATGAAGAAGATGCAAAAGAAGCGTACAAAAAGATTGGAGTTCCCTCTATCATTAGACCATCATTTACGCTCGGAGGTACAGGTGGAGGAGTGGCCAATACAGAACAAGAATTTTTTCAAATTATAAAAAACGGTCTAGATTTATCTCCAACTAACGAAGTTTTAGTTGAAGAGTCTTTAGTTGGTTGGAAAGAATTTGAAATGGAGGTTGTAAGGGACAAAAAAGATAATGCAATTATTGTTTGTTCGATTGAAAACTTAGATCCAATGGGAATACATACGGGTGACTCGATTACAGTAGCCCCTGCCCTAACTCTAACAGATAAAGAGTATCAAGTCATGAGAAACGCATCAATTGCATGTCTTAGAAAAATTGGAGTTGAAACAGGTGGTTCAAATGTTCAATTTGCCATCAATCCAAAAGATGGAAGAATGATTGTAATCGAAATGAACCCAAGAGTTTCAAGATCATCAGCATTGGCATCGAAAGCTACTGGTTTTCCTATTGCAAAAGTCGCAGCCAAGTTAGCAGTTGGCTATACATTAGATGAGATACAAAATGATATCACAAAGGTAACACCGGCATCATTTGAACCAACTATCGATTATGTTGTTACTAAAATTCCAAGATTTGCATTTGAAAAGTTTAAAAAAAGTAAAGCAGAACTAGGAACTGCAATGAAATCAGTTGGTGAAAGTATGTCGATTGGAAGAAATTTTAAAGAGTCTTTGCAAAAGGCATTGGTCTCGCTTGAAGTTGGCCTAACTGGCCTTGATAGTGTTGACTGTGATTTAAATACTATAAAAGATCAATTGAAAAAAAATATACCTTTAAGAATTTTATACGTTGCTGAGGGATTTAGAAAAGGACTAAGCTTAGAAAATATTCATCAACTCTGTAAAATTGATCCATGGTTTTTAAGACAAATAAAAGAAATTGTAGATACTGAAAATGAAATTATTAAAAGCCCATTCCAAAAAGATACATTCAAATTAATTAAATCAATTGGTTTTTCAGATCAAAAAATTTCCGAGCTATCAAATAAAACTTTAGATCAAGTTGAAAAATATAAAAAAGATAACAAAATTAATATTACATATAAAAAAGTTGATACATGTGCTGCTGAGTTTTCCTCATTAACACCATACATGTATTCAACTTATGATCATGGTTTAATGTCAGACGGAGAATGCGAGGCTAATCCATCTGATAAAGAAAAAGTCATAATAATTGGAGGTGGACCTAATAGAATTGGCCAAGGTATTGAATTTGATTATTGTTGTTGTCAGGCAAGTTTCTCATTAAAAGAAATGGGATTTGAAACAGTTATGATTAATTGCAATCCAGAGACGGTTTCAACAGATTATGACACTAGTGACAGGCTTTATTTTGAGCCTCTTATTGATGAATATATTATTGAAATACTTAAAAAAGAAAGTTCGTCTGGAAAAATAAAAGGTGTAATCGTTCAGTTTGGTGGACAAACACCAATCAAATTAGCTAAAAAAATTCATGAGTCTGGTTTTCCTATTTTAGGAACGCAACTCGAGTCAATTGATACTGCTGAAGATAGAGAAAAATTTAATCAAATCGTTAGTGAACTAAATTTAAAACAAGCAGAAAGCGGCCTAGCAAGAGGCAAGGAAGAAGCAAAAACTATTGTTGAAAAAATTGGCTACCCGATAGTAATTAGGCCTTCTTATGTATTAGGTGGTCGTGCCATGGAAATTGTTCACGATGATGAGCAATTTAATACATATATTGAAGAAGCTGTCCAGGTCTCCGGTGATAGTCCAGTATTGATTGATAAATTTTTAAATGACGCAATCGAGATCGATGTTGATGCCGTTTGTGATGGTCAGGATGTATTTATCGCAGGCATTATGGAGCATATTGAAGAAGCTGGAATTCACTCCGGTGACTCGGCTTGTTGTATTCCTCCATTTTCATTAGATGAAAAATTAATTCAAGAATTAAAACAACAAACGACATCTCTTGCTAAAAAATTAAATGTAATTGGTCTTATCAATATTCAATTTGCAATTAGAGGAAGTGATATTTATATTCTTGAAGTAAATCCAAGAGCAAGCCGAACTGTCCCTTACGTTTCAAAAGCTCTTAACATTCCAGTTGCAAAAATTGCTTCGCAAGTCATGGCGGGTAAAAAATTAAAAGAATTTAAAAATTTAGACAAAAAGCTAGATATCTTTGCAATCAAAGAAGCTGTATTCCCTTTCAATAAATTCCCAGAAGTCGATACAATTTTAGGGCCTGAAATGAAATCAACCGGAGAAGCTATGGGAATTGATAGTGATTTTGGAATGGCATTTGCAAAAAGTCAAATGTCAGCTGGAAATGACCTTCCAACAGAAGGATCTGCATTCATATCTGTAAAAGACGAAGATAAAGAAAAGGTATGTGAATATGCAAAAAATCTTTTTGATATTGGATTTAAAATTTTTGGAACTGGCCGCACTGCCGATACTTTAAATAAACATGGAATTGAATGTACAAAAATTAACAAAGTAAACCAAGGGAGTCCTCATATTGTTGAGTATTTAGATGATAAAAAAATCTCTCTCGTCATCAACACTACATCAGAAAAAAAGTCTATTGAAGATTCATGGTCACTACGTAGAGCAGCTCTGAATAATAAAATCCCTTATTTTACAACTCTTGCAGGCGCAAAAGCATGTACTCAAGCTATAAATTCTTTAAAAAAGAATTCCTTAAAAATTAAAAGAATTCAGGAATTATAATTATTTTTGAACAGGATAATCAGTTTCAAAAGTTACGTAATTGACTTGTAGACAACGTCTTTCATCTTTAATTACTTTTTTATCCAGACCATGCCAACTATTCTCATCAGTTGTAAATATATAACCATAGTTATCTTTATACGGAACAGTATAAACTTTTTCTAATTTCTCATTATAAAAATCAGTTCCAAGTTCTTCTGACTCTCCATTTCTGTTTACAAATAACATCGAAGACATTAATTTTTCTTTGATATCGCAATGAGGCTTGAGCCAAAAACCTTTTCTATCACAACAAATTTCTACTCTCACAAAAGATTTTGATAAATCTTTTCCTATCATTTCACCAATAAATTGATGAGTTTCTTTTTTTTGAAGATCTTTTACTAATTTTAATAATTCAGGATAGTTTTGTTCATTTTCTTTACTTATAAAACATCTAAATTTTAAAGCTTTTCCGCCAGACTTTATTCCCTCTCTTAATTTTCCATCTCCGCCATCAATTGCTCGAGTACCATCATATTCTATGTCATGAGCCGTTGGATCATCAAGTTTGGCATCGTAAAGTTCTTTGATCATACCTTCGGTCAATGGTTTATCAAATTCCCAATATCTAAATGGTTTGACACCATGTTTGCTTGTTTTCAAAGAATTTAAAATGCTCATTTATCTAAATTAAATTTTTCTATAATTATTTTTGCTATTCTTTTACTCTCATATAATTTTTCATAAGTCCAGTGTTCTAAGTTACCATTGAACTCCTTTATGATGTTTAAATCTTTAAAGCTTTGTAAAAATTTTTCAAAACGGTAGTCATTCCTAAAATTGGGTAATTTAGCTACATATAATGGTTTTCCAGTTATAGCCGCTTCAGAAATCATTGAAGTTGAATCACAGGTCACTACTATGTGAGAAGCTTCAGCATAAGCATTTGTATAATTTTTTTTATTTAAACTAAAATCATAACAAAATTCTAGGCGATTAAATTTTGAACTTAAAAAATTAAATACAGATTTGGGTGTTCTTCTTGATGCTATAACATTAATTTTTTTTAAATTTTTATTGTTATTAATTTTTTCAAAATGAACTTCTAAATCTTCTTTTTTAAAATTATAATATTTATTTGGTCCGCCTAATACAAATGTAATAACATTTTCTCCGTTATTTTTATTTATAACCTCTTCTTCATTTAGGTAATGCAATGCCCCAACTGATCGTATTATATTTTCAGAGTTAATTTTATTATCGTGCTGTGGAGTGATAATAAGGTCAAAGTTTTTAGATGATATCTTTGGGTCTTGAATATGAATATTTTTTAAATCTTTATTAAATTTTTTTTTAAAATATTTTTTTAAAACAATATTTGGAATTACACTCTTTCGTCCACAGGATATAATGATGTCTGGAAATGAGCTATCATCTTTAACTATTTCATTAAAATTAAAACTTTGTTGAATTTTTGGAGTTAAAAATGGAGGTAAAAATTTAAATAAAACTGGCAGATCAATTGTATGATGATCGAAAGTTGTATTTAAAGATTTTGCTAAACCCTCAACTTGACTAATCATGCCATGGGCGCCCTCTGTTAATAACCAGCAGTGTAATGCTTTCATTATAATAAATTATATTTTATTAGATTGTTTCTATAAATTAATCAAATGAGTCAAAATAAAGAGTTTAAAACTAAAGTACTAATTATAGGATCGGGTCCGGCAGGTTATAGTGCAGCTGTTTATACATCAAGAGCGATGCTAAAACCTATAATGGTTACTGGTATGGAGCCTGGCGGTCAGTTAACTACGACCACTGATGTTGAAAACTATCCTGGATTTGCAAAAGCTATTCGAGGTCCATGGTTAATGGAAGAAATGAAGAAACAGGCCGAGAATGTTGGCACTGAATTTGTAACAGATATAATTAGTGATGTTGATTTTTCAAAAAGACCATTTGTTTGCAAAGGGCAAAATGGAAATACATTTATATCTGATACAGTAATAATCTCTACTGGCGCCCAGGCCAGGTGGCTTGGAATTGAAAACGAAGAAAGCTTCAAAGGTTTTGGTGTAAGTTCATGTGCTACGTGCGATGGTTTTTTTTATAAAGGCAAAGAAGTAGCGGTAGTCGGAGGGGGAAATGCAGCTGTCGAAGAGGCAATCTACCTTTCTGGTATAGCGTCAAAAGTATATTTAATTCACCGAAGAGATGAATTACGTGCAGAAAAAATGTTGCAAGAAAAAATATTTAAAAATGAAAAAATTGAAATTATTTGGAATACCGTTGTAGAAAAAGTAAATGGAACTGATAATCCAAAAAATTTAGAGTCCATTACGATTAAAAACGTAAAAGATAATCTAACAAAAGAATTAAAAATTCACGGTTTTTTTGTTGCCATCGGACACAATCCAGCAACAAGTATTTTTAAAAATCAAATTAAAATGGATGATGAGGGATATATCATTACAAATCCAGACTCAACAGCAACAAATATAGAAGGTGTTTTTGCAGCAGGTGATGTTAAGGATAAAATTTTTAGACAAGCAATTACAGCAGCAGGCATGGGATGTATGGCTGCACTAGAAGCAGAAAAATTATTAAATCATTAACTTAATTTAGAACAGAAATCAGATATTCTTTCGACTGCCTTTTCAAGGTTTGTCATTGATGTAGCGTATGAAATTCTAAAAAAACCTTCTAGGCCAAAAGCTGAACCTTGAACAACTGCAACCCCAGTTGACTCTAGTAGTTTACTTACAAAATCAGTATCGTTTTTGATTTCTCCAAGGTCAGAGTGAGTCTTACCTATACAACCTTTGCAGCTTGGAAATACATAAAATGCACCTTGTGGATTTAAACATTCAATTCCATTAATTTTATTCAATTTAGAAACAACAAAATCTCTTCTCTCTTTAAATGCATCAGATCTATCTTTAATAAAAGATTGATCTCCATTTAAGGCTTCAACTGCTGCAGCCTGGCTAATTGATGAAGGGTTAGTTGTAGATTGAGATTGTATCTTTGCCATAGCTTTAATTAAATCTTTTGGACCACCAGCATATCCAATTCTCCAACCCGTCATTGCATATGATTTGCTAACACCGTTGATGGTTAACGTTCTATCAGTGACATTTTTATTTTGAGCAATAGTATAAAATTTAAAATTATCATAAACTACATGCTCATAAATATCGTCGCTCATTACCATAACTTCTGGATAATCTTTTAAAATATCTGCTATTGCATCAATTTCATCTTTTGAATAGCACGATCCAGTTGGGTTTGATGGAGAGTTTAAAATAATCCATTTCGTTTTACTGTTTAAGTTTTTCTTCAGTTTTTGAGATGTGATTTTGAATTCATCTTTCTCATCACAAATAACAATCTTAGGGGTACCACCTGCTAATAATACAATATCTGGATAAGATACCCAGTAAGGCGCTGGAATTAATACTTCGTCTCCTGGGTTTATAGTAGATAAAATAGCATTAAAAATTACTTGTTTACCACCTGCACCGACATTAATTTGATCTTTTGAAAACTCTAGACCATTTTCCTTTTTAAATTTGTTTATTATAGCTTCTTTAAGTTTAGGAGTTCCATCAACAGCAGTATATTTTGTATCACCGCTATTAATTGCTCTGATTGCGGCTTCTTTCACATTATCAGGAGTGTCAAAATCAGGTTCTCCTGCTCCTAAAGAAATCACATCAACACCTTTTTCCTTTAACTCTCTAGCTTTTTGAGTAACAGCTATTGTTGGAGAAGGTTTTATTCTTGATAAAGAACTTGATAAGATGCTCATAAAATATGTCTGTATTAAATACAATTAATAAATCAGAAAGCAAGGATACAAATAAATTATCCTTAAACAAGCTTGAGGGTGGAAAAGATTTTAAAATAACAAGTAACTTTAAACCATCGGGTGATCAACCTATGGCTATAAAAGAGCTTTGTTCTGGTCTCAATGATCAACAAAAAAATCAAGTGCTTTTAGGGGTCACTGGATCAGGCAAAACTTTCACTATGGCTAAAATTATAGAAACATTAAATAGACCAGCGATCATTTTAGCTCCCAATAAAACTTTAGCAGCTCAACTTTATGGTGAAATGAAGAGTTTTTTTGCAAATAACTCTGTTGAGTATTTCGTATCTTATTATGACTACTATACCCCAGAAGCTTATGTTCCAAGATCAGATACTTATATTGAAAAGGAGTCATCTATTAATGAGCAAATAGATAGAATGAGGCACTCAGCTACAAGATCTCTTTTAGAAAAAGATGATGTAATCATCGTATCAAGTGTTTCTTGCATCTATGGTCTTGGATCAGCAGAGTCATATAGCAAAATGACATTTACATTTATCAAAAATGAAAATTATGAAAGAGAAAATGTAATCAAAGGTTTAATAGAACTTCAGTATAAAAGAAATGACCAAAACTTTCAAAGAGGAACATTTAGAGTCAGGGGAGAAAACATAGAAATTTTTCCATCCCACCTTGAGGATAGAGCCTGGAAACTTAGCTTAGATGAAGGTAAATTAGTTTCTATTAAAGAATTTGATCCACTCACTGGAGATAAAACTGAAAATTTAAATATAATTAAAGTATACGCTAATAGCCACTATATCACCCCTCGCCCTACAGTAAATCAAGCAATAAAACAAATCAGAGAAGAATTAAGACTAACTATTGATAAATTTAGAGAAGAAAATAAACTTTTAGAAGCACAAAGAATTGAGGAAAGAACAAGATTTGATCTTGAGATGATAGAGGCAACAGGATCTTGTTCAGGAATTGAAAACTATTCAAGATTTTTATCAGGAAGAAATAAAGGAGAGCCACCACCAACATTATTTGAATATCTGCCTGATAATGCACTTGTATTTGTTGACGAAAGTCATGTTACTGTACCTCAATTGAACGGAATGTATAAAGGTGACTATACAAGAAAAAAAACTTTATCTGATTATGGTTTTAGATTGCCATCATGTATGGATAATCGACCATTAAAGTTTGAAGAGTGGGATTTGATGAGGCCACAAACAGTATTTGTATCTGCTACCCCTGGTCCTTGGGAAATAGAACAAACAAAAGGTGTTTTTGCAGAACAGATTATTAGACCAACTGGTTTAACTGATCCCGAAGTTGAAATACGACCCGCAAAAAATCAAGTGGATGATCTTTTAAATGAATGTCAGGGAATAATAAAAAAAGAGCAAAGAGTTTTGGTTACTACACTGACAAAAAAAATGGCTGAAGATTTAACAGAGTACTTTGACGAAAATGGTATTAAAGTTAGATATATGCATTCGGATATAGATACACTTGAAAGAATAGAAATAATCAGAGATTTAAGGCTTGGTCACTTTGATGTTTTAGTTGGCATAAATCTTTTAAGAGAAGGGCTTGATATTCCTGAATGTTCGTTAGTTGCTATCTTAGATGCAGATAAAGAGGGTTTTCTTAGATCAGAAACTTCATTAGTTCAAACAATCGGAAGAGCGGCTAGGAATGTTGAAGGAAAAGTCATTTTATATGCAGATAAGAAAACAAAAAGTATAACTAAAGCAATTGAAGAGACTGACAGAAGGAGAACAAAACAACAAGAATATAATAAAAAAAATAATATTAGTGCATCATCAATTAAAAAAGAAATTGGGGATATACTAGAGAGTGTTTATGAAAAAGATTATTTAAATACAGATAAATTCACTAAACCAGGACATAATTTAAAAAAACATATGAAGGCATTGAAAAAAGATATGCAAAGCGCCGCTGATAACTTAGAGTTTGAAAAGGCAGCTGAAATAAGAGATGAAATTAGAAAATTAGAGCAATCTGATATGGGTCTAACCGTAAATTCATTTACTAAGAACTATAAATCTAAAAATGCTGGTAGATCTACACAAGGAAGAGCTGGTACAAGAGCTGGCAAAAGGTACAAAAAAAAATGAATATACTAATTACAGGTGCCGGGAAAAGAATTGGTAAAGAAATCGCGGTTGGATTTGCAAAAAAAGGTGCAAATATAATACTTCATTATAATAAATCAAAGATAGATGCTGAAAATACAAAAAAATATATTTCAAAATATAGTAAAGCAATTTTAATAAAAGCGAATTTAGAAAAATACCAATCTGTAAAAAAACTTTTTCATGATGCTAAAAAAAAAGTTGGTAAAATTCATCATTTAATTAATTGTGCTTCAGTTTTTGAAAATGACGATATCCTAAAATTTAATGAGAAAAGTTGGAACAAACATCTAGATACAAATGCTAAAGCACCGGCAATTTTAATCTCTAATTTTGCTAATCAAAAGCTTAATAAAAGTGAAAATGCGACAATAACAAATATACTTGATCAAAGAGTTTTTAAACTTACTCCTTATTTTTTTTCTTACACTGTAAGTAAATTAATATTATTTAATATGACAAAAACAGCAGCGATGCGATTGGCGCCAAAAATCAGAGTTAATGCTATTGCACCAGGTCCAGTAATTAAAAATACTAGGCAATCAACAAAACATTTTAAAAAACAGTATTTAAATACCTTGTTAAAAAAACAAGTAGATAAAAAAGAAATTTTTAATGCTTGTAATTTTTTTATTCAGAATCAATCTATAACTGGTCAATCAATCGCGATTGATAGCGGTCAAAGTTTAAATTGGCAAACTAAAGATTTAATAAATATTAATGAGTGAAAAAAAAGTAATTAAAATAAAAAATAACATCAAAACCTCTGAAGAGGTAATCATTATTAAAAACTTAAAATTAAATGCAAAATTTGGGTATTATCCTCATGAAAAAATTACAAAACAAGAACTAGTTTTTAATTTAAAAATTTTTACAAATGAAAATTTGTATCAAGATAATTCTTTAAATGAAATTATAGATTATGACCAAATCATAAAAATTATAAAAAAAATTTTAAATGAGGATATTAATTTTCTAGAGACTTTGTCTGAGAAAATTATTACTAAAATATTTGACGATCAAAGAGTGAACAAAGTCAAAATTAGAATTGAGAAAACTCAGGCCGTAAAAGAATGCGAAAGTGTTGGCTATGAAATAACAAAAAAAAGAATTTAGAAATATGAACTCTTTAGAACAAGGTAAAGAGATATTTAAAAATAAATCTAAACTATGCTCTAATAGTCCTGGGGTTTATCAAGTATTTGATGAGAAAAATAAAATCATTTATGTTGGTAAAGCTAAAAACTTACCAAACCGATTATCGAATTATTCCTCCAGTTCTACACAGCCAATTAGAACAGAGAGAATGATAGCATCGACAAATAGAATAGATACAATTAGCACTTTAAATGAATCCGAAGCACTTCTTTTAGAAGCAAATTTAATAAAAAAAAATAAACCTAGATATAATGTCTTGCTTAAAGATGATAAATCTTTCCCATATATACAAATTAGATCAAGCCATGACTATCCTCAGATAACTAAATTTAGAGGTAAACATAATGATAAGGATATTTATTTTGGTCCTTTTGCATCAATCGCGTCAGCTAATTGGACAATTAAAATGCTTCAGAAAGTTTTCCAGATAAGGGTTTGCGATGACAACACTTTCAAAGGAAGGTCTCGACCCTGTATTTTATATCAAATTAAAAGATGCTCAGGACCATGCACTGGAGAAATTACAAAAAGCGAATATTCCAAAACTGTTGATGAATGCTCAAGTTTTTTAAATGGAAAATCAAGAGATATACAAAAAAAAATGTCACAAGAAATGGAAAAAGAAAGTGACAAACTTAATTTTGAAAAAGCAGCTATATTAAGAGATAGAATTAAATCCTTAACTTACATCCAATCATCTCAAAATATTCAAAAAAATAATTTAAAAGATGCAGATTTAATTGTTAGTTATAGAAAAGAAAATATAACGTGTGTAGTAATATTTTTTTACCGATCTAAACAAAACTGGGGCAGTCAGTATTTTTACCCAAAACATGATCATGAGGATAGTGATGAGCATATCCTAAAATCTTTTTTAACTCAGTTTTACGAAAACAAAGAGCCTCCATCTGAATTAGTTCTAAATTTAACTCCTGAAAATCATGAGTTAATAAAATCTGCATTTGAAAAAAAATATAATAAAAAAATTTCAATTAAAATATCGCCAAAAAATTCAATGGTGAAAAATGCTGTTAAAAATGCACAAGAACAACTTCAAATTAAAATACTATCACAGGAAAAAAATAATGATCTACTTATTTCAATGGGTGAAAAATTCAAATTAGGTTTTACCCCATCTTTAATAGAAGTATACGATAATAGTCATAATCAAGGAGATAGTAATATTGGTGCATTAATTGCCTTTGGAAAAGATGGATTTATTAAAAATAGATATAGAAAATTTAATATCAAAAATACTAAAATAAAATCAAACGATGATTATGGTATGATGACCGAAGTCATACAGAGACGTTTCTCAAAAGTAGACTCGCTAACAGATGAGAATGTACCTGATTTATTGCTCATTGATGGCGGCAAAGGTCAGTATTCAGTTGTGAGAAATAAATTAAATGATTTAGGATTTCATGGCCTTAAGATTATCGCAATATCTAAGGGAAAAGAGCGTAACAAAGGTAATGAAAAATTTATTAGTGAAGATGGTGTTATAGAGTTAGACAAAAATGATCCTGTGCTATTTTTGACTCAAAGAATAAGAGATGAAGCTCATCGATTTGCAATTACTACTCATCGAAAGAAAAAAACTAAACAAATGTTTAAATCTCCTTTAGATGAAATTGATGGAATTGGATCAAAAAGAAAAAAAGCACTTTTAAGTCATTTTGGATCTGCAAAAGCAATAGAAGGTGCTAGTTTAGATGATATCAAATCTATTGATGGAATTAATGACAGTTCAGCAGAAAAAGTTTATAATTTTTTTCATAAAAAGAAAAATATTCTTTAATGTTAAAAATACCAAATATATTAACTATAGGAAGAATAATTTTAGTTCCCATATTAGTCTTTGTATTTTTTTTACCTGGTACACTTGGTGACTGGCTTGCATGCGGAATTTTTGTTTTGGCAAGCTTTACTGATTTTGTTGATGGTTTTCTTGCAAGACTTCTCAAACAACAATCTAGACTTGGAGAGATGCTAGATCCAATTGCAGATAAAATTATTGTAGTTACAGCTTTAATTCTATTAGTTAAAAATGATACGATTACAAATACTAATATAATCGCAGCAATAATAATTTTATGCAGAGAAATTTTAGTATCAGGTTTACGCGAGTATCTCGCTAAATTTAAATTAAAAATGCCAGTTTCTCAACTTGCAAAAGTTAAAACTTTTTTTCAAATGTTTTCAATTTCAATTTTGCTGGCAGGAAATTCTGGAGATAAATTATTAGGGGGTTATGGTTTGGAAATAGGTATTACTTTGTTATGGCTCTCTGCAATTCTTACTGTTTATACTGGTTATGATTATATAAAAAAAGGCATTGATCATGCCCTTGATTAAGCAATAACTTTTCGATTAACTATTTCTAAGTACTTATCAAAAAAACTTCCTATAGAGTTTGTAACTTTAAAACTATAATCCCCAATTTGAGAAACAGGTGTCACTTCAGCTGCTGTACCAGTTAAAAAGCAAGCTTCAAAATTTTTCAATTCTTCTAGCTTAATTTTTCTCTCTATAATTTTAAAACCTTTTTCTTTTGCAATATCAATTATAGTTCTTCTCGTAATCCCATCTAAAAAACAGTCAGGTATTGGAGTGTGAATTTCTTTAGTTTCTTCATTCAAGAAAAAAATATTTGCTCCAGTTGCTTCAGCTACAAAGTCCTCATGATCAAGCATCAGTGAGTCATTAAATCCATCTTTTTCTGCTTCATGTTTTGAAAGTGTACAGATCATATACAATCCTGCAGCTTTTGTATCCCAGGGTATTGTATTTGGAGCTGGTCTCCTCCATTTAGAAACATTTAATTTAATTCCATGTTCTTTAATTTTTGGGTCAAAATAAGATCCCCATTCCCAAGTGGCAATTGCAAAATGGATTTTATTTTTTTGTGCGGATATTGCCATCATTTCACTACCTCTCCAGGCAACAGGTCTTACATAACCATTTTGAACATTTTGAATTTTAATAATCTCATTACAAGCTTCATCAATTTGATCTACGGTGTAGGGTATTTCAAAACCCATTCTTCTAGCTGAATATATTAAACGATCAGTATGTTCTCTTAATTTAAATATTTCTCCATTATAAACTCTCTCCCCTTCAAATACACAGCTGCCATAATGCAATCCATGAGTAAGGACATGAAGCTTGGCGTCTTTCCAATCTATAACTTGGCCGTTAAACCAAATTTTTCCATTTCTTTTATCGTACGGGACAGGTTCCATATTGAAGTAGATAGAAATTATATTTGAATGTAATATAAGTCAATAATACTGACTAATATCTTATGCTAAAAGATTTTCTCTACCTTAAAGAACAAAACCTTAAAGATGTTGTTGAACTATTATTGAAGGCCTATACTGCCTCATTTTCTGACAGCGAACAAACATTAAAAAGAAATGCTTTAGGTAAAGCTCACCACAGATTAATTATTCTAATTAATAATAACCCAGGCATCAAGGTCACTGAAATCTTAAATAATTTAAAAGTTACTAAACAGAGTTTAAACAGAGTATTGCAAGATCTAATCAAAAAAAATTTAATTTTACAAAAGAAAGCTGAAAAAGATGGAAGAGAAAAAGAAGTATATTTATCAGAAAAAGGCTTAGAACTTACTAATAGCTTATTTAATTCTCAAAAAAATAGAATACTAAATGCATTCAAAAAATCGTCACCAGATGAAGTTAATTACTTTAAAAATGTGTTAAAAAGAATCATAGGATGAGTGAAGAAAAAAAACATATATTAATAATTGATGATGAAGAAGGTATTCGTGAACCATTAAAAGAATATCTAGAAAGTGAAAATTTTTTTGTGTCTACTGCAAAAGATGCTGAAGATGCAAAAAATAAAATTCAACTTTTAGAATTTGATCTATTAATTGTAGATATTATGATGCCTGGTCAATCTGGTTTAGAGTTAACCAAAGAAATTAGAAAAGATAAAGACACACCTATAATTTTTTTAACTGCAATGGGTGAGTCTGCTAGCAGAATTCATGGGCTAGAAACTGGAGCAGATGATTATGTTCCAAAACCTTTTGAGCCAAAAGAATTAGTCTTGAGAATTAAAAATATTCTAAAAAGAGTTAAAAGTTTAAGAGAAGGCATGCACCTCATAAAATTTGGTGAAAGAAAAGTTGATTTAAAAAAAATGACTATAACTTTTAAAAAAAATGTTGAAAAAATTAATCAATCCGAAAAGCTGCTACTTGAAAAGATGATAATGTCTTTGGGTAAAGTATTTCAAAGAGAGGATATATCCAAAATTATTAATTTAAACAAAGAACGTGCTGTTGATGTAGTAATAACCAGATTAAGACAAAAAATAGAACCCGATCCAAAAAATCCAATATACCTTCAAACTGTTAGGGGTAATGGGTATGTTCTTTGGGCCGACTAAATGATTAAAAAGTTTTTACCTAAAACTTTATTTTTTAGATATTTTCTTATCATAATAGCACCCGTAATTTTATTTCAGATTTTGCTTTCTGTTGTTTTCTTTGACAGTCTATGGCTGAAAACAAATAAAGGCTTAGTCAATTCTTTATCAGATGAAATTGTAACCTTCATTAAGTTATATGAAAATGAAAAAGATACAGAAAAAAAAGGAATAATTCTAAAAGCATTTCAAGATAGTCAACCTTATGTAATAAAGGTATCGGTTGGAAAAATATATCAAGAACCAAATTATTCCAAATTTGCTTTTTATGACAGGTTGCTAAATGAAGAATTTCAAAAAAATTTAAATTATAAATTTTGGTTTAATACCAAAATACATAAAGATTATGTTAAAATTTTAGTAGAATTTAATAATCAAATAATTGATTTAATTGTACCTAAATCAAGAATAAGAAATACTTCAGGAAGAATTTTTCTACTCTGGATACTAGTTCCAGCTTTTTTACTCATTATAATTTCCTTATTATTTTTAAGAAACCAAATTAGACCAATAACAAACTTGGCTTCTGCAGCTGAGAAATTTGGAAAAGGTCAATATGTTGCTGAAACAAAGCCATCTGGAGCAATAGAAATTAGAAAAGCAATAAATGAATTTGAAAAAATGAAACAACGAATATTAAGGCATATTAGCCAAAGAACATCTATGCTATCGGGAATAAGTCATGACTTAAAAACACCATTAACAAGATTAAAACTACAAATAGAAATTTTAAATAAAGATGGAAAATTAAATAAAATAAAAGAAGACGTAAACGAAATGCAGAAAATGATTACTGATTATTTAGATTACTCAACATCACAATCTGAATTATCCTCAAATAAATTTAATTTATCAATTATGTTAAATGAAATTTTCCATAAATTTAGTGGTTCAAAAATAAAACTTGATTGTAATAAAAATTATTTTCTCACAGGCAGACAACACCTAATTAAAAGATGCATTCTTAATGTTGTAGAAAATGCTTTGAAATATGGTAATTCAGTAGAAATAAAAGTTAAGGATACTAAAGATAAAGTAGTAATTATAATCGATGACGACGGTCCAGGAATTCCAGATCGCGAAAAGGAAAGAGTTTTAAGACCATTTTATAGATTAGATAAAAGCAGAACTTCAAGCTCTGGGAGTGTCGGACTTGGGTTATCAATTGTACAAGATATCGTCAATTCTCATGGTGGACAAATAGAGCTTCAGGACAATCCTAAAGGCTCTGGCTTAAGAGTAAATTTAATATTCCCATCATAATGTTTGTAAATAATTTTGATCCAGTTGCTTTTGAATTTTTTGGCTTTGCTATTAGGTGGTACTCCTTAGCATATATCTTTGGGTTGGTATTCGCAATTCAATATGGAAAGTATTTAATTAAAAATAATAATTATTTTAATTTTGAACCTAAAATACTCGACGACTATCTGCCATTTGCAATTATTGGGATAATTATTGGAGGAAGGATTGGTTATGTATTATTTTATGATTTTCAATTTTACTTAACTAATCCAATTGAAATACTCTATGTTTGGCAAGGTGGTATGTCTTTTCACGGGGGTCTCATTGGTGTCATTTTAATATCAATTTATTTTTCAAAAATTAAAAATTTAAAACTTTTAATTTTTACAGATTTATTAGCCATCATTACTCCAATTGGTCTTTTTTTAGGAAGAATAGCAAATTTTATAAATTCAGAGCTAATTGGTTCACCCAGCAATTTGCCTTGGTCTGTAATTTTTATAAAAATAGATCAAATACCACGACATCCATCACAGCTTTACGAGGCTATACTTGAGGGGCTAATATTATTTTTAATTTTAAATCTAATCTATAAAATTAAAAAAACTACAGGTTTTGTATCGGCCTCTTTCTTAATTTTTTACAGTTGTTTTAGAATTTTTGCTGAGCAATTTAGATTACCAGATGAACATCTGGGCTATATATTTGGATTTTTTAGCATGGGAACAATTTTAAGTTTATTTATGTTATCATTAGGATTGATACTTATAGTTAATGTTAAAAATAATAAATAATATAAAGAAAAAAAAAATACCATTAGATGATTACATTAATACTTGTCTATACAAATATAAATCTAGTTATTACGAAAAGAAAAAAATATTTGGACCCAGGGGCGACTTTATTACATCGCCATATATTTCAAGTATATTTGGAGAAATTATAGCAATTTATATAACTAATTATTTTTTAGAAAAAAAATTTTATAGTTTTTCAATTCTTGAAATTGGTGCTGGAGAGGGTGTAATGGCAAGAGATATTATTAATACTATTAATAAATTTAAAAATATTAATTTCTCATATTTTATATTAGAAAAAAGTGAAAATTTAAAAAAGAAACAAAAAAAAAATTTAAGCAAACTCAAAGTTAATTGGATAAAATCACTTGATGATTTAAAATGCAAAAACTTATTTATAGTATCAAATGAACTATTAGATGCATTTCCAGTCAAGCATTTAAAAAAAATTAAAAATGATTGGTATGAAAAATATGTATGCTATGACAACAAAAAAAATAAGATTATTTCAGAATATGCTAAACTCAAAAATAAAAATCAAAAAATTTTCAAACTAGTAAGTAAGAATAATGATTTTATTGAATTTTCACCATCAGCAATTGAATTTTTAAATCAAATTAAAAAAGTTTTAAAAAAAAATAAAGATAATTGTTTTTTAACTTTTGACTACGGTTACCTAGATAATAAATTTAAAAATACACTACAAGGACTAAAGAATCATAAAAAAGTAAGTATTTTTGAAGATCCTGGAAATGTCGATATAACCTATCTAATCAACTTTAATTTAATAAAAAAAATTTTTAACAACAAATCCAATTTTGATAACATAATTATGTCTCAATCAGAGTTTTTAACTAGGGCTGGGATTATTGAAAGGTTGAGACAAGCAACTAATATTTTAACTTCTGAAAAAGATAAATTAAAACTAGAGATGTCAGTAGATAGACTAATTCATCCCAAGAAAATGGGGAATTTATTTAAATGTTTAATTATTACTAATGCAAATTAAGTCTCAAAAATTATCTAAAGTTAAAAATATTTCTCATGGTTTTTTTTCAAAAAAAGGAGGTTGCTCCAAGGGTATTTACAAGTCTTTGAACTGTGGTTTGGGATCAAAAGACAAAAAAATATATGTTATCAAAAATATTGAAGTTATTAAAAAAAAATTTAGTTGTAATAACATAAATTTATTAAATCAAATCCATAGTAACAAAATAATACATTTAAAGAGAAAAAATAAAAAAATAAGACTTGGATATGCTGATGGTATTTTTACTTCATTAAATAAAATTATTATTGGAGTATTAACAGCAGACTGTGTTCCGATACTTTTTTCATCAAGATGTGGAAAATTTATTTGTGCTGTACATGGAGGTTGGAAGGGTTTGCATAAAAATATCATAAAAAATGCTTTAAAATTATTCATAAAAAATAAAATAAAAAAAAACGATATTATTTGTGCTATAGGACCGTGTATTGGATTTAAAAGCTATGAGGTAAAATCAGATTTTAAAAACAAAATAATAAACAAGAATAACAAATATCAAAAATTGTTTAAAATAAAAAAAGGTAAGATATTCTTCAATATTAAACAATACGCACTTACAAAATTAATTGAACAAAAGCTAAGTAGAAAAAATATTCAAATTATTGAGAAGGATACATACTCAAGTCCTAAATTTTTTTTTAGTTTTAGGAGATCTGTGCATAAAAAAGAAGATGATTATGGAAGAAACATTTCAGTCATAGTAAAAGATTCGTAATTCATGAAAATAATATCTTGTACTAATAACGTTAGCTTATCAAAAGATATCGCAAAAAAATTAGGAAAAAAAATTGTTGATACAAAAATTACAAGATTTGCTGATGGTGAAGTCTATGTTGAAATTAATGAAAATATGAGAGGTCAGGATGTTTTTGTCATTCAGAGTACATCTACACCTGTCAATGATAGCATCATGGAATTATTAATTTGCGTTGATGCCTTAAGAAGAGCATCAGCAAAAAGTATTACCGCAGTACTTCCTTATTTTGCTTATGCGAGACAAGATCGTAAGGTGACACCAAGATCGCCAATTAGTGCTAAGTTGTTTGCTAATCTATTAATTGGATCTGGTGTAAATCGTATTCTTACAATGGACCTGCACGCTAATCAAATCCAAGGATTTTTCGACATTCCAGTTGATAATTTATTTGCTGCCCCAACATTTGTATCGCACATAAAAAAATATATTAAATCAAAAAATATAGTTTGTGTTGCGCCTGATGTAGGTGGGGTTGAAAGAGCAAGAGCAATAGGTAAAAGATTGTCTGCGGATCTTGCCATAATTGATAAGAGAAGGTCAGGTCCTGGAAAATCAGAAGTCATGAATGTAATTGGAAATGTAAAAAATAAAACCTGCATAATTATTGACGATTTAGTAGATAGTGGTGGAACAATTGTAAATGCAGCTACTGCTTTAAAAAATAAAGGTGCAAAAGATGTTTATGCTTATGTTGTGCACGGAGTGCTTACTGGAGAAGCAGTAAAAAAAATAAATAAATCAAAAATTAAAAAATTTGTAATTTCAAATTCAATTTTGAATGATAAAAAAATCGGGCGATCAGCAAAATTTCAAATTATCAATGTGGGCACTTTACTTGCTGAGGCAATTAAACGTATTTCTATATCAAAATCTGTATCAAAACTGTTTAAATAGGCCTTTTTTTACAATAAATCTCACTTGTCTTTTTTATACTTTATTGTAAAAACCTGCCAATCATGAGTTCAGAAAACAACACTATAGAAGCTGAAGTAAGATCCACAAAAACTAAATCAGAGCTTAACAAACTAAGATCTAAAGGATTTGTACCAGGAATATTATATGGTGATATTGATAAGAATATTAATTTAAGCGTTAAGAAGAGTACATTAGACCATTTCTTAAAAACAACAAATTTCAAAAGTAAAGTATTTAAAATTAATTTAGATGGAAAAGAATATGAAGTATTGCCGAGAGATATAGAATTCGAAAATATCTCTAATCAACCAATTCATGTCGATTTTCAAAAACTATCAGCAAACACTAAAGTTATCGTTTGGATTCTAGTGAAGTTTTTAAACGAAGAGACTTGCCCAGGATTAAAAATGGGAGGAGTTTTAAACATAGTGAGACGTAAAGTAGAACTAGATTGTCCTGCAGATAAAATTCCATCAGAGTTAATTGTAGATTTAGCAAAAAGAGAAATTGGCGAAAGTATTCATATATCAGCAATTAATTTACCTGAAGGAGTTGTTCCTACGATTAAAGATAGAGACTTTACTATAGCCACAGTGGCTGCACCAACAGTAGTTAAAGAACCAGAGCCAGCTGCAGAAGGAGCAGATGCTACAACTGATGGTGGTGAGGAAGCAAAAACTACAGAAGCTAAATCTGGAGATGCTGATAAATCTGGTGAAGAAAAAAAAGAGAGTGCTGACAAGAAATAATGCTCTTGTTGGCTGGCCTTGGTAATCCAGATCAAAAATATCAAAACAATAGACACAACGTTGGATTTGCTCTCCTAGACTTTCTAGTATCAGCAGAAAATTATAAAAAAAAATTTAAAGGTCTTCTTGCTGAAGAAAAAATAGTTAACCAGAAAACACTTTTATTAAAACCAATGACATATATGAATTTATCTGGAGAATCTTTGTTTGAGATTAAAAAATTCTATAAACTTGATAATGAAAATATTTTTGTAATTCATGATGATTTGGATCTCGAGATCGGTAAAATTAAAGTTAAGAATGGCGGTTCTAGTGGTGGTCATAATGGAATAGAGTCTATCTCGGAACATATCGGTAATGATTTTAACCGAATTAGAGTTGGGATTGGACATCCAGGCGAAAAAAATCTAGTCGAAAATTATGTTTTAAATGATTTCAAAAAAGAAGAGGTTAAACTTATTAAAAATTCTTTTGTATCTATAAAAAAAAACTTACAACTTGTACTTTTAAAAAAATTTGATGAATTTTCAAGTAAGGTAAATAATATTATATGAGTTTTAAATGCGGGATAGTTGGACTGCCAAATGTTGGTAAATCAACAACTTTCAATGCTTTGACAAAATCTAAAAATGCTGAAGCAGCAAATTTTCCTTTTTGTACTATAGAGCCAAATGTTGGGGTGGTTGCGGTTCCAGACTCAAGATTAGATAAAATATCTAAAATAGCAAAATCTGAAAAAGTAATTAATACATTAATTACCTTTGTTGATATTGCGGGACTAGTTGAGGGCGCATCTAAAGGAGAAGGTTTGGGAAATAAATTTTTATCACACATAAGAGAAGTGGATGCAATAGTACATTTATTAAGATGTTTTGACTCAGATGATATTCAAAATGTAAATAAGACTGTTGATCCTAATCGTGATCTTGAAATTATTGAAACTGAGCTAATGTTAGCAGATTTAGAATCATTGGAAAAAAGATTAGATAAAAAGAAAAAAAATAAATCTGAAAATGAAGAATTAGATAGCTTACTATCAAGCGCTATGGAGTTACTAAAAAAAGGTGATTCAATAAATCATCTAAGAGAAAAATACGATGAGAAAATTATCAATATGTCTAACTTATTAACGTTAAAACCAAAAATTATTGTCTGTAATACAGATGAGGGAAGTGTTGCAAAAGGAAATAAATATACTCAGAAAGTTTTAGAGAAAAACAAAAATAATGAGGTAGTACTAATATCCGCTGAAATAGAACAGCAAATTAACGATTTAAGTGATGCTGATGCAAAAGAATTTATGAAAGAAATTGGCTTAAATGAAACTGGCTTAGATAGATTAATTAAATCAAGTTACAAATCACTAGACTTGTGTACTTACTTTACAGCAGGACCTCTAGAAACAAAAGCTTGGACTGTAAAAAAAGATAGCAAAGCGCCAGATGCTGCTGCTGTAATACATACTGATTTTAAAAAAGGCTTTATTAAAGCTGAGGTTATTGCGTATGAAGAGTATATTAAGTTTAATGGTGAGTCAGGGTGTAGAGATAATGGGAAGTTAAGAATTGAAGGGAAAGATTATAAAGTTCAAGATGGTGATATTTTACACTTTCGTTTCAACACGTGACCAAATTTTTTTCATCGAAAAGAATACAAGAACACTAAAAATTAATAAATAAAGAATAGTTTTAAAGCCAATCCTTTTTCTCTTTTCTAAATGAGGCTCTGCCGCCCAAGTAAGGAAAGCAGTTACATCTTGTGACATTTGTGAAACTGTAGCTTTCGTTCCGTCAGAATATTCTACACTACCATCGCTCAACGGCGCAGACATTCTAATTTTATTGCCCGCCATATATTTATTGTAATAAACACCCTCCTCTATTTTCATATCTGAAGGTGGGTTTTCATAACCCATTAGAATTGAGTAAATATAATTAGCTCCACCAGATCTAGCTTTTACTAGCACTGACATATCTGGAGGATATGCACCACCATTAACAGCTCTTGCAGCTTTCTCATTTGGGTATGGACTGATAAATTTATCTTTTGGCAATCCAGCTCTCTCAAACATTTCTCCATCTTCATTTGGTCCATCTTTAACAGTAAACCCAGCTGCAATTGCCTTTACTTCTGCATCTGAGAATTCAGGTCCACCTGGTTCACCTAGATTTCTATAGCTTAGATATTTCATTGAATGACAAGATGCGCAAACTTCTTTATAAACTTGATAACCTCTTTGCAGTTGAGCCCTATCAAACTTTCCAAAAAAACCATTAAAAGACCAGTCTACTTTCATGGGCTTTTCTGCTTCACCTGCTGCAAATGAATTAAATGAAATTAAAATAGATAAAAATATTGAGAATAGTAATTTCATTTACTGAAGGTCTTTATCTATCTTTTTAGCAAAAGCAGGATTACCTGAACCTGTAAATATTGGGTCAGCAATACTTGTAGGTATTGGTTTTGTTTTTTCAGTGAAACCTAAAATCGGTAAAATAATTAAAAAATGAGCAAAATAATAAACTGTTGCAACTCTACCAATTGCTACGTACATGCCCTCTGCAGGCATTGCACCGATGTAACCTAGCACCAAAACATCTATCACTAATATCCAAAAAAACTGTTTATAAATTGGTCTAAAAACTGCCGATCTTACTTTAGATGTATCTAACCATGGGAGTGCTGCTAATATTAAAATTGCACTAAACATCAAAATTACACCACCTAACTTATCTGGTACTGATCTTAAAATTGCATAAAATGGTAATAGGTACCATTCTGGCACAATGTGCGCTGGTGTTACTAATGGATCTGCTTGTATGTAATTATCTGAATGACCTAAAATATTTGGTGCATAAAAAACAAAGCCTGCAAAAACTATCATAAAAATTACAAGTGCAAATAAATCCTTAATTACAATGTATGGATGAAATGGAACTGTATCTGAACCATCTTTTTTTAAATCAATTCCAACTGGGTTATTGTTACCCGGAACATGTAGTGCCCAAATATGAAGTATTACTAAACCTAAAATTAAAAATGGTATTAAATAATGTAAACTAAAAAATCTAGTTAGCGTTGGGTTGTCAACTGAGTAACCGCCCCAAAGCCATTGAGTAATACTTTCACCTACTAGCGGTATTGCACTAAATAAGTTTGTAATAACAGTAGCACCCCAGAAACTCATCTGACCCCATGGCAAAACATAACCCATGAATGCAGCCGCCATCATTAAAAGATAAATTAAAATACCTAAAATCCAAATTACTTCTCTTGGTGATTTGTATGAACCATAAAATAAAGCTCTAAAAATGTGAATGTAAACTGCTAAGAAAAACATTGATGCACCATTTGCATGGATATATCTAATTAACCAACCGTAATTCACATCTCTCATAATATGTTCTACGCTAGAAAAAGCTAAATCAGCATGCGCAGTGTAGTGCATAGCTAATACGATACCTGTTATAATTTGTGTAACTAAACAAAAAGTTAATATTCCACCAAATGTCCACCAATAATTTAAATTTTTAGGTGTTGGATACTGCATTAAGTGTCCATTAAATAATGTTAATAATGGAAGTCTTTCATCAAACCATCTTCCAAAAGCTGATGTGGGTTTATAATTCGTATCGCTCATAATTATTATTAACCTATCACTAATTTTGTATCTGAGACAAACTCATAGTTTGGGACTTCCATGTTTACTGGTGCTGGACCTTTTCTAATTCTTCCTGAGATATCATAATGAGAACCATGACAAGGGCAAAACCATCCACCATATTCTCCTTGTTGCTTTAAAGGAACGCATCCTAAATGAGTACAAACTCCAACCATCACTAACCATTCATCTTTTCCTTTTTTTACTCTCTCTTCATCCTTTTGAGGATCCTTAAGTTCTTTGAGACTTACCTGTCTAGCTTTCATCACCTCTTCGTCTGTTCTTCTTCTAATAAAAATAGGTTTACCTCTCCACATTACTGTAACTTCGTTACCTTTATCAATCTTGCTAATATCAACCTCAACTTTAGCCAATGCTTTAACTGAAGCATCTGGGTTCATTTGAGTGACTAATGGAAGAGCTACACATCCAGCTCCTACTGCTCCAACTGTCGTTGTAGCGATATGAATAAATTCTCTTCTTGTTGGTTTGTCTTTATTATTTTTTTCTTCTGACATTTTTAAATTTTTTGATGAAAGGAATATATTATTAATTTAAGATGTTTTTCTAATACAACAATGACGCAGATTGGATAAAATATGCTCAATATTGCTTTATATCAGCCAGATATTCCTCAAAATACTGCAGCTATAATTAGGACTTGTGCATGCCTAGGTCTGAAACTAGAAATTATTAAGCCAGCAGGTTTTGTTCTTAATGAAAAAAAACTAGACCGAATCTATATGGATTACTTGAAAGATTGTGAAATTTTTTACCATGAAAGTTTTGATACCTTTGTGAAGAGCAAAAAACAGAAAAGAGTAATATTATTTACGACTAAAACTAAAAATAACTACACTAAATTCACTTTTGAAAAAAATGATACCTTGCTTTTTGGAAGTGAAAGTAAAGGTGTAAGTGAAGAAGTTCATGAGACCATTAAAAATAAACTGAATATTCCAATTAAAAACAATACACGTTCGCTCAATTTAGCCACCAGTGTAGCAATTGCTTCATCCGAAGCCTTAAGGCAATTTGGGTAAATTTAATTAAGTTATGTCTTTTTTGAACTAAAACAAAATGTTAATATAAATCATGGATAAGCAACCAATAACAATATCAGGTTTACAAAAAATTAGAGTAGAACTTGATGATAGAAAAAATAATACGAGACCTAAAATTGTACAAGCGATTGCTGAGGCAAGGTCTCATGGAGACTTGAAAGAAAATGCTGAATATCATGCAGCAAAAGAAGAGCAAGGTTTGAACGAAAGAAGAATTAAAGAGCTTGAAACAACTATCGCGACAGCAAATGTCATTGATGTTACTAAATTAAAAAAAGACGATAAAGTAATTTTTGGTGCAACCATCACTGTTAAGGATTTAGAAACTGACAAAGAAAGTAAGTATAAAATAGTTGGCAAAGATGAAGCCGACGTAAAGAACGGTCTTTTATTTTATCAATCACCTATGGGAAGAGGATTTATTGGAAAAACTAAAGGAGAATTTGCTGAGATAAAAACTCCCTCTGGTGAAAAAAATTTTGAAATAACAAATGTTCAATATATTTAATTATTTAAATAATTGAATAGCGTCATCTATATCCTTATCTCTAATTTCATAATTATTTGCTACCCACCTTTGCTTTAAAAAATTAATTGCAATCCCTAAATTTGCATCTTCTTTAAAACCTTTTTTGATAAGTATATTTGCATCAAATTTAAATTCTGGAGGTTTTGTTTCCTTTATAACTTTAAGATTACTCTCGTATAAATCATAGTGATATTTTTCATTAACCAAATATTGAAAATGAATAAAATCAATAACTGATGCAACTCCATATTTTAACACAGCTTTTTTTAAATTTTCAATTTTTTCAATTGTATCTGTTGTTTTAAAAGTAAATTGCAATTGAAGATTATTTAAACGATTTTTAATTTCATTTGATAAATGAAAATCTTTTACAAATCTTTCAAAATTTCTTGTTTGGTCAATTAACAATAGCGATATTAAAACTACCCAATCAACTTCTTTTTTTAAAATTCTTTTTTTTCTTTTGAATTCTAGGCGTGTTAAATATTTTATTCCTTTATAAACTGATAAAAAAAGATCTTTAGAAAAATTATTTGAAAACAATTTATAACCAAGTCCACTTATTAAGATTTTACTCATTTCGCCAATTAATCTCTCTTTGGACAAATTCTCTATATTATCTTGATTTTGGCTAATATATTTTAAGACATATTCTTCATGATCATGTTTTGAAAATTGGATATGAAATCTAAAATATCTTAAAGCTCTTAAATAATCTTCTTTAATTCTTTTGGCTGGATCTCCAATAAATTTTATATATCCATTTTTTATATCATCAACACCTTTAAAAGGATCATAAATCCTGCCATCTAGATCACAATAAATAGAATTAATTGTAAAATCTCGTCTAAGCGCATCTTGTCTCCAATCTTTGGTGAACATTACACTTGCGTGCCTGCCATCTTCATTAAAATCTTTTCTTAAAGTATTAACTTCAAAAAATTTATTATTGATAAATACTTTTATAGAACCATATTTTTCAAATGTGTCAACGTAAGTAATATTAGATTTATTGAGTTTATTTTTTACTTGCTCAGGCTCTAATGAAGTTGCAAAATCAATATCAGAAAGTTCTTTACCAAAAAGCAAATCTCTTACACATCCGCCAACAAATAAACATACAACATCTTCTTCTTCTGAATTAATTATATGAAAGACCTTTTTCGCTTCCTCATATTCATTCAATTTTATAAGATTAGAAATCATTTTTGTTGGCTGGGGCACTAGGATTCGAACCTAGGAATGGCGGTACCAAAAACCGCTGCCTTACCGCTTGGCTATGCCCCAATTAATTTAACAATTAAATTGTTTTAGCTATCGTAGTCCAAAAAGCTTTTTTCTGCTTTTTAATCATTTTTTGAATATTTAAAAGTGATTTTTTAGTATCGCAAATAACAAAAAAAGCTGAACCGCTTCCAGTCATTGAATAATATAAGATGCTATCAAGTTTATCTAGTATTTTACTCAAATCTATAATTTTTTTTGAAATTCTAGATGCTGGAGCAAATAAATCATTTTTATAAAGTTTGCATAAATTTATTAATGAGAGTTTTTTTGCCAAATTAATTTTTTTATTAATACTAATTTTTGAAAATTTGTTTAACTTGTTAAAAACTTTTTTTGTTGAGATGGACTGATTTGGAAAAATTATAAGTAATTTTAAGTTTAACTTATGATGAAATTTTTCATATCTTTCCCCTGAAGATTTTATTAATTTTACTTTATTATCAATAAATAAAGGGCAGTCTTTTCCAATTTTTGCTAATAATTTAAGACTCTCTTTATATGAGATTTTTAGTTTATATTTTTTTTTTAAATATCTAAAAACAGTTACTGCATTTGAGGATGCTCCACCCAGTCCAGAGCCATTTGGTATATTTTTTTTTACTCGTACAATAAAGTTTTTATCTTTTAAAAATAAAAATTTTTTTTTCATTAAATAAATCAAATCAGAAATAGTGTTTTTTTCTGATTTAATTTTGAAAGGTCCTGTAAATAAAAATTTACTTTTTTTTGCTGATATTTCTTGAATTGATATTTCATCGAATAAGTTTATTTGAGAAATTAAACTATAGAGATTATGATAATTTTTAGATTTTCCGACAACTTTTAAAAATAAATTTACCTTGGCAAATGATTTAATTTTATTCACTAATTTTTAACCCATTTACAATTTTATCTTTTATTCTTTTTTCTCTCTCAGGATCAATATTTTCTAAATTTAATGCATTTTTCCAAACATAACGTGCTTGTAAAAATTTATTCTGTACCCACAAAACATCTCCATAGTGATCATAGACCTCGCTTTCTGATGGTGTTTTTTCATAAGCAATTTTTAATAATTTTTCAGCTTTATCAAAATCTTTTTGTAAAAAATAAGCCCAACCTAATGAGTCTATAATGTAACCTAATTCCCACTTGCTTAATTTAACTGCATCTTCTAACATTTCAGTTGCTTCATCAATATTCTTTTCTCTCTCGAGCCAACTATATGCCAAATAGTTAATTACGGAATATTGCTTAGGTGATAGAGAAATAGATTTTTTTAAATTTTTTTCAGACATATCCCACATATTCAATCTCTCATGACAAATTCCTTTAAAATAATAAAAAGTCCAATCAAGATCTAAATTAAGTTTTTCAATTTTTTCATAATAATTTAGCGCTAGTTGATAGTCTTTTTTAATTCTATAAAAATTTGCCAAATCAAAATATTTATCTTTTAAAAATAAATCATCAGCAACTATTGATTTTTCTAAAAATTTTATGTTTTCTTTTTCTTCGTGTATTGCAATTTGATAATCAATATACCACCTATACTCTGATCCAATATTTTTTAGTTTACTTATTAATAAGTAGTTAAAATTTTTAGATTTGCTATCAGATAAATGGTTTTCAAAAGAAGCAAGATGATTTGATAAAAATCTATCATTAAACTCTAATGATAATGATAGTAGTAAGTTTGAAAATTCATCATCTCTTTGCTTATATAGATTTGAAAATAAATAGAAAATTTCTGCAATATTATCATCAAATTTTTTTGGATCATAAAAAGATAAAATCTGATTATTATTTTTTTTAAAGTCTATGATTGATTGTTTTAAAAGTAAATTTCTATCATTTTTGGTTAATGCAGTTTCTAAAATATCTATAGCTTTTTTATGATTGCTAATTTTTTTTTCATTCCATGCTGAAAAAATTTGATACCGTATCAATCCATTAGAATTTAGAACTTTGCTATTATAATCATTATAAAGCTTTAGGTTCCCTAAGTAGTAAGAAGATAAAAATTTATTTATTAAACCTATGCTTAAATATCTAGATTTATATTCTTTAATTTCATTTAATCTGTTTTTTTTCTTATCTTGAATTTTTATCCAAAAAATTAGAGAATTTTGAAATTCTTTAAAAAGCGGGTCATTACTTTTGATTTTTTTTATTTCTGACAGCGCAACTTCGTATTTTTTTTGCTTCAAAAAATTAACTGATTTTATAAAATCAAATAAGAAAATATCGGAATATACTCTTTCAGTTTCAGATATTATTTTCGCAGCCTCACCTAGTTTGCCGTTAATTACTAAAGAACTTATATATTTAATGTCATATTCAATATGTCGTCCTGTCAGCTCATTTATTTTGTCTAAGTTTTTCGCTGCCAAGTTGTGTTTATTTTCATCGTATAAAATTGAACCATACAAATAATTTTTAATATAATCATCTGAGTGAATAATTGTTCTATTTTTAAAAATAAAAGCTGTTGCCTCAATAGTGGATAATGCAAATAAAATACTACAAATTATTAAAAATTTTTTTAAGTTCATGATTATGATGCAAAATAAAAATATCTTTGATTTCTATCAATCATCGGGTGTTTATGACAGAGTTATTTTTAATAAAAAAATCAGCAATAGTTGTCAAACTTTAAATGACTTAAAAAAAAAAATTAATAACTTAAAAGACTTCTATAATAAAAAACAAGATCAAATTGTCTTTTCTGATGGAAATTCAAAATCTAAAATAATGATTATTGGTGATGCGCCTGGAGTTTCTGATGAAATTAATGGAAAACCATTTTCTGGTGAATCTGGTGAGCTTTTAGATAAAATGCTAATGGCGATTAATCTTGATAGAAACAAAGTATATCTTACAAATATTATAAATTTTAGATTGCAAGATAATAAGAAATTAGGTCCTGTCGAAATTAAAAACTACAGGTCCATAATATTTGACCATATTAAAATAATAAATCCAAAAATTATTTTTATTTTAGGATCTGTGACATTTAATTTTTTTTTTGAAAATACTCAGTCACTTACTAAATCAAGGGGTCATTGGAATAAAATTAAAATAAGCAATAATGAATATGATTGCTTGCCGAGCTATCATCCAGCTTTTTTGCTTAGACAACCCTCGCAGAAAAAAGCATCGTGGGAAGATTTAAAAAATTTAAAACAAAAGATTATCGAACAAAATTTGTGCTAAGCATCTTAGAAGAAAAAAAAATATCTAATTTTATTGTTGGAGTTGATGAAGTTGGCAGAGGCCCGCTCGCGGGCCCTGTAGTATCTGCAGCTGTAATTTTACCTTTAGATTTCGATTATAAATGCCTTGATGATTCTAAAAAATTATCCAAAGTTAAAAGAGAGAAAGTTTTTGAAATATTAAAAACAAAAAGTAAATTTAAATTAGGTATAGCTGAAGTAGATGAAATTGATAAAATTAACATTCTTCAGGCTTCGCTAATTTCAATGAAACGAGCAGTTGACCAATTTGATTTGCCGAAAGACCATAAAATACTGGTGGATGGCCCTTGGTCATTCGATAAAACAAACCAAAACATAATTACAAAAATCAAGGGTGATGCTAAATACCCATCGATTGCTGCGGCTTCTATAATTGCAAAAGTGTACAGAGATCAAATAATGTCAAAACTCTCAAAGAATTTTGTTCAATATTCATGGGATACAAATTCAGGTTATGGTACTCAAAAACATTTAGAGGCTATTAAAGAACACGGTATTACAGATCACCATCGAAAATCATTTGCTCCAATACACAAAATATTGAGTCTATAAAAAACTTTAACACTATTTGATAATTGAAGGTCATTGACAAAAAGAAGTATATTTAGTCTATTCTACCTCCGGTTGAAATATGACTTTTGCAGAATTATATAATCAAGATTGTTTGGATAAGCTTAAAGAAATCGAATCTGAAAGTGTAGATTTAATTTTTGCTGATCCTCCATATAATCTTCAGTTAAAAAATAAACTTTTCAGACCTGATGCTTCTAAAGTATCTGCAGTAAATGACTACTGGGATAAATTTGATTCTTTTAAAACATATGATGATTTTACAAATAGTTGGTTGAAAGAATGCAAAAGAATTTTAAAAAAAAATGGATCTATTTGGGTCATAGGTAGTTATCATAATATTTTTAGAGTTGGAAAATTAATACAAGATAATAGCTATTGGATTTTAAACGATGTCATTTGGAACAAAAGAAATCCGATGCCTAATTTTAAAGGTACTAGACTCACAAATGCCCATGAAACATTAATATGGGCAGCAAAATCTGAAAAATCAAAGTATACTTTCAACTATCATTCAATGAAAACTTTTAATGAAGATAAACAACTAAGGTCTGATTGGGATATTCCAATATGTAATGGATCAGAGAGAATAACATCTAAAAATAAAAAGATTCATTCAACTCAAAAGCCAGAAGCTCTTCTCTATCGAGTATTACTTTGTGCAAGTAACAAAAATGACATTATTTTAGATCCTTTCATGGGAACTGGAACAACTGGAGCAGTAGCAAAAAAATTAGGAAGAAACTTTATAGGTATAGAAAAAGATAAAAAATATTTCAAGGCAGCTGAACAAAGAATTAAAAGAATTAAAGAGGTCGATGAAAATTTCAATATTCCTATGACGAATAAAAAGAAAGAAAAAAGAATTCCTTTTGGATACTTGGTAGAGACGGGTATCGTAGAACCTGGTTTAAACTTATTTGATTTAAAAAAGAGATACAAAGCAAAGGTAATGTCGGATGGTTCAATATATTGCAACAAAATTCAAGGGTCTATTCATAAAGTTGGCGCTGAAATTCAGGGAATGCCGTCTTGCAATGGATGGTCATACTGGCATTTCAATATTGAAGGTAAGCTTGAGCCGATTGATTATTTAAGAAAAAAAATTAGAAGTTCTTTATAGATTTCTTTCAATTTTATAATCAAATATAAAAGAGTTAAATTTTTTTGTCAAAAATTTATATTTGCAAATTATTCTAATAATAAAATTTCTTATTAATCTGTTAATCAATAAACTTTGATGAAAAATAAATAAATTATTTTCAGATTTTTCTTTAATTTTTTTTACCCTATCCACTCTTAATTTAGAAAACCGTCTAACTGATAAATTCTTGCTCGAAATAATTTTATACAAAGCAAATGAATCTTCTATAGCCTGTGCAGCTCCTTGTGCTCTAGATGGAATAAATCCATGAGCAGAGTCGCCAATAAAAAAAGTGTTATCATTTCCATAAAATATTTTATTTAATGAGTAAATTGGCCACGATTTTATATTTTCACAAATACAAACTTTTTTAAATCTTTCTGGTAGCAGATCCTGAAACATTTCATTAAAGTTTGTAGCTAAATTATTATAATTATCATCATCAGGATTTTTTTTTGTTTTTGAAACTAGAGTGAACGAATTATTTTTCATTTGATCTATTGGATAAACTACCAAATGAAAATTTTTACCCATTAAAAGATTGATATATTCCTCCTGTACAGAATTAGAAAAAAAACCTCTATACGCGCAGAAACCAGAGTATAATGGTCTTACATATGCAGGCCTTAATTTTGAAAATATACCGTCAGCAACAACAATAATATCAAATTCGAAATCAGATTTATCTTTCAAAATGACTCTATTATGAATGATTTCGGATACACTTTTATTAATTATATTTTTTTCTAAAGAATAGTTTTTAATTAAAAAGTCAATTAAATCTGATCTATTCATAGTTAAATATTGATTTGAATTTAAATAATTAAATTTCATTGAGGCAATTTTTTCTTTTTCGAAAATATCAAAAAAATTAATTCCTTTAACTGAATAAAATTTAGTTTGATCGAGTCGATCAAAATCCAAACTATTTAAAATGTGTAAGGCATTTGGTGAGATTTGAATTCCATTTATATTTTTATTATTGATTATATCTTTTTCAAAAATTGTAATTTGACAGTTGTCATTTTTCTTTAAAAATGATGCTAGTACTAACCCTGAAATTCCCGCTCCAACTATAGCTACTTTTTTCATTTTATAAATTTAATCTTTTTTAATATTTTTTTTAAAAAGCTGGAAATAAATTTACTTTTTAGCTCTGTAGCATTCATAAAATAATATGGACGATTAACTTTTATCATTTTCTTTGTTTCAAGACATAATATTTCTGCCTTAAAATTTGATATAGATATATTTAATATGCCAAGATTTTGATAATTTTTATTTTTCTTTAGAATTTTTTTATAATTACGACCCTCTTGTGATATCTCGGGAACCAAAGGCACATTCAAAAACTCCTTTAATGGACCAAGATTTTTTTCGTGTCTCAACAATATTTTTTTATTTTTACGAAAAATAATAGCTATAAATTTTTTTATTTTTTTTTCTGCTTTTACTTTCTTATCTAGATTAAATTTTTTATTTGATGAATATTTACAATTTTTATTTAAAAAGCAATCACTACATAGCGGTAATTTTGGTTTGCAAATTAGTGCACCAAGCTCCATTAAACCTTGCATTAAAAAACTGGATTTTTTTTCAACTTTTAATCTCTCAACATACTTTAAAATTTTTTTTTTACCGGAAATATTAAAAATTCTAGTAACAACTCTTTCTACATTCCCATCCATTCCAATTTCATTTTTGTCAAACGCAATTGATAATATTGCTTTTGCGGTATAGTCTCCGATACCAGGTAAAGCTATCAAATCTTCATATTGGCTTGGAAGTTTATAATTATATTTTTTTTTTATAATCTTTGATGTTTCTAATAAAAATTTTGCTCGTCTATAATAACCTAAACCTTGCCATAATTTATTTACTTTTGCCTGACTTGTTTTAGAAAGTTTTTCCAAAGAATTAATTTTCTTGTAGAAGTTGTTAAAAAAAGGCAATGCCGTTTTTACCTGAGTCTGCTGCAGCATGAATTCACTAAGTAAAACTTTATAATGCCTATCTTTTTGATTTTTATATTTTCTCCAAGGTAAATCTCTTTGATATTTTTGATACCAAGCTAAAATTTTTTTTGATATTGATGAGTGCATAACAAAATGAAAAAAAATAGATCTTTTAGTACTTTAAAACCTATTCACACTTTATTACCAGAAAATTTGAAGAAATTAATTAAAAACCACCCCACAAGTAATTATGAAAATCTTAAAAAATCTTGGAAAAAAATAGTTGGTGAAAATCTATCCAAAAAGTGTGAATTAGTTAAAGTTCAAAAATATAATAGTGAAAATTCTATTTTTTTAAAAGTAGATAGAAACTATCTTATCGATGTTGATTACTCTAGAGACGAGATTATAGAAAAGGTTAACTCTTTTTTAGGGTTTAAGTTTGCAAGTAAAATTTTGATAAACATTAAAGAAAACAAGAGTCCACAAGGTGTCAAAAAGGGTTTAAAATTAAACAAAAAAATGGAAAATTTGATAGGTTCATTAAATGATGAAGAGTTAAAAAATAAACTTAAAAATTTTAGTAATGATAAAAAATAAAATATTAATATGTATCTTTGTTACATTTTTTGCAATGTCAGCAAATGCTAAGGATGACTTTCCGTATTATGGTAAATTAGATCCAGAACCTAAAATAGTTATAAAAGTTTTTTCATCTCTTACCTGCCCTCACTGTGCAGATTTTCATTTAAATGTTATGCCAAAATTATTAGAAAAATATGTATTAAGTGAGAAAGTACTGATTAAGCTAATGGACTTTCCTTTAGATTTATCTGGTTTAAAAGCTGCTCAAATTCAAAAATGTCTACCTTTAGAGACGCAAAAATCCTATTTAGATGAAATTTATAAAACGCAACCACAATGGACAACTGCAAAAACTCTAAAGGAGTTAGAATCAAACATTGAAAAAATAACCAGTAAACTCGGGCTGCAAGGGAAAGATTTTCAAGATTGTTTAAAAAATAAAAAGAATGAAGATGCTGTTTTGCAAAGTCGTATAAAAGCACAATCAAAATATGAAATAGACTCTACACCAACTTTAATTATAAATGAAAAAAAATTTAAAGGTTCCACGAAAGAACTTGAAAAATATATAGATAAGTTACTTTAATAAATGAAATTTAAAGAAATAGAAGTCTCTGGATTTAAATCATTTGCTGATAAAACCAATTTCTATTTTGAAAAAGGTCTCACTGGAATAGTTGGACCAAATGGTTGCGGTAAGTCAAATGTTGTTGAAGCTCTTAGATGGGTAATGGGTGAAACTTCTGCTAAAAGTTTGAGAGGATCTGGAATGGAAGATGTTATTTTTAATGGGACATCTAATAGACCGTCAAAAAATATTTGTGAAGTTTCTATAAAACTTGAAAATAACGATGATGTTGTACAATTTAAAGGCATTCCAGAAATAGAAATAAAAAGAAAGTTAGAAAAAGATAAAGGCTCAAAATATTATATTAACGGTAAAGAAGTTAGAGCCAAAGATGTTCAAATTGTTTTTGCCGACCTATCTACTGGACCACATTCTCCATCAATGGTTAGTCAGGGGCGTGTCGGAGCTTTAATAACTGCAAAACCGACTGATCGAAGAGCAATATTAGAAGAAGCGGCAGGTATTGCGGGATTACACGCCAGAAGACATGAAGCAGAGCTAAGATTAAATGCAGCTGAGAATAATTTAAAAAAAGCTGACGATTTAATGAAGCAAACAGAAAACCAACTTAAGAATTTAGTCAAGCAAGCAGAAGAGGCATCAAAATATAAAGAAATTTCAGATGAAATTAGAAGATATGAAGCAGCTATTATACTTTTAAATTCTATCCAAGTTGAAAAAGAAATTGAAGAAAACAAAGATAAGCTAAATGAATTTGAAGACGAAATAAGCGCTGTAAACATTGAAAAAAACTTTAATGAGAATGAAATTGAAAAACTTAAAGCTGAAATACAACCAATAAATATTAAATCAAATGAGTTAAGCTCAAATTTGCAAAAATTAAAAATTGAATTTGATCAAATCAATAAAGATGAGGAAAGAGTCAAAATTGAAATTGAAAAAATAAAAAAAGATATAAAATTAACTTATTCGGATATTAGCAGAGAAAAAGAAATCATAGCAAATTCAACCAATAATGAAGAGAGGCTTATTAAAGAAAGGAATGATATTGCTGAAGTTGAAAAAAATTATTATGAAATTGAGAAAGCAGCAACAGACGATTACAAGGATTCTTTAAATCAACTAAACAAAGCAAAAGAAGCTCTTAAAAGTTTTTTTAATAAACTAATTAATATTGTTAAAAATAAAGAGGAAATCAATGAAGATGCTATTCAACAAGAATTTAACAAAGAATTTGAAAATATTGAAAATCAACAGGAAAAATATGCATCAAGATTTGGTAAATATGATTTAGTAAAGCAAGAAGCAATCAAAAGAAAAGAAAGGCTAAATAATATTGATAAAGAAATTCAAAACTGGAGAGATTTAAAAGAAAATTCAACAAATAAACTAAGTGAGCTTAAAGAAAAAGTTAACTCTTTAGAAAATGGATTAGAAAAAGAAGAGGATAAACCAAGACAAATTGCAGAAAAAAGAGGATCGTATCAACAGAATATTAAAAATATAGAAGAGGATATTGAGGGTATAAAGTCAAATCTCATTATTAAAGAAAATAAAATTAATGAGTTAAATTTAGCTTTAAAAAAAATTAACGAAAGTACACTGCAAAAAACTGAGTTTAGAGTGCGATCACAAACAATTATTGAAGGTTTAAGATCTAAACTCAAAGAATTGCAGCAAAAAAGTTTAATTGATTTTAACATAGATTTAAATGGCATTGCTGACTTTTCAAAAATTGAAAATCTAAATCAATTATCAATAGAAGATGCCCAAAATCATTTGGACATTCTAAAAAAGAGTAGAGAGTCAATGGGTGCAGTAAATTTGAGAGCAGACAACGAAACTAAAGAACTACAGGATAAAATAGATAAAATGATGAATGACAGAAAAGATTTAGTTCATGGACTTCAAAAACTTAAGTCAAGTATCAATGATTTAAACCAAAAAGGACGTGAAAGATTGTTAGATGCTTTTGAAAAAGTTAATAGAAAATTTAATGATGTATATACAAAGTTATTTGCAGGTGGAAATGCAAGATTAGAATTAATAGAGTCCGATGATCCTCTAGAAGCAGGTCTTGAACTTTTGGTCAGTCCACCTGGTAAAAAACTTCAATCAATCACACTATTATCTGGAGGTGAGCAAGCTTTAACAGCACTTGCATTAATTTTTGCCGTATTTTTGATTAATCCTGCTCCAATATGTGTCTTGGATGAAGTCGATGCACCTCTAGATGACGCTAACGTCACTAGGTTCAATGGATTGGTAGAAGAACTTACAAGACTTACAGATACAAAATTTGTAATCATAACACACCATGCGCTTACCATGTCAAAAATGAATAGATTATACGGAG
Source organism: Candidatus Pelagibacter sp. HIMB1517 (assembly GCF_052047895.1). Lineage (NCBI taxonomy): Bacteria > Pseudomonadati > Pseudomonadota > Alphaproteobacteria > Candidatus Pelagibacterales > Candidatus Pelagibacteraceae > Candidatus Pelagibacter > Candidatus Pelagibacter sp. HIMB1517. The sequence goes on along the minus strand of NZ_JBNAIW010000008.1, from coordinate 19,770 downwards.
TTACTATGGCCGAAAGAGGTGTAAGCCAGTTAGTTGCTGTTAATTTAGATAAGGCTGAAGAATTAGTAGCATAAATTAATTAATGGAACTCAAAGAATTAAAAGACAAAGTTAAAGAAATTCAATCAGAGTTAAAAGAAAAAGAAATCAAAGAAAAAAATGCTAGTCCTCTTGGGATTGCAATGAAAATGGGTACGGAGTTTGTTGCTGCTGTTTTTGTCGCAAGCTTCATAGGATTTTATGTTGATAAATGGCTTGAAACTACGCCAGTTTTTATAATAATTTTTTTTATTATCGGATCAGTTGCAGGCATATTTAATGTTGTGCGATCTTCTAAAATGATTAATAAAGACTAAATTTTATGGCAAATCCAATGAATCAGTTCGAGGTCAAAACCATTGGCCCAAAGATAGAAATAGGAAACTTTGATATCTCGTTCAGTAATGCAAGTTTATTTATGGTAATAACAGTAGCTACAATTTCTTTATTATTTATATTTGCGACACAAAAAAAATCATTAGTACCATCAAGGCTACAGTTGTTAGCTGAAATGGCCTACGAGTTTGTAGCAAAAATGATTTCTGAAACTGCAGGCAGTAAGGCGAGACCTTATTTTCCATTTATTTTAACTTTATTTCTTTTTGTATTATTTTGTAACATGATTGGAATGATCCCCTACTCGTTCACAGTTACAAGTCACATTATTGTAACTTTTGCACTAGCAATTTTTATTTTTATAGGTGTTACAATTATAGGTTTTGTTAAACATGGCTTTGGATATTTAAAATTATTTGTACCTTCGGGAGTACCGGTAGTATTGCTTCCAATTATAGTTGTAATTGAAGTGATATCTTACCTAAGTAGACCTGTAAGTTTATCAGTAAGACTTTTTGCAAACATGATGGCTGGTCATACTATGATGAAGGTATTTGGTGGTTTTGTGATTAGTTTAGGTTTAGTAGGTGGTTGGTTGCCATTAGGTTTTTCTGTTGCATTAACTGGCTTGGAGATACTTGTTGCTTTTCTTCAAGCGTATGTTTTTGCAATTTTAACATGCATCTATTTAAATGATGCGCTTAATTTACATCATTAACAAAGGAGGAAAAAATGGAAGTAGCAGCAGCAAAATTAATTGGAGCAGGACTTGCAGCGATAGCTTTAGCTGGAGCAGGTGTGGGTATTGGTACTATTTTTGGTAATTACCTTTCTGCAGCAATTAGAAATCCATCAGCGGCTCAAAAACAATTTCCAAATTTATTACTTGGTTTCGCATTAGCAGAAGCCACAGGATTATTTGGATTAGTTGTTGCATTAATTATCTTATTTGCATTTTAAATAATTTTTAATGTTAAGGGTTTTAATATTTTCAATTTTTGCCTCTTCAGCAGCTTTTGCTGCTGAAAGTGGTGGAATGCCCCAACTTGATCCAAATAGTTGGGTGCCTCAAATTTTTTGGTTAATTGTAACATTTGGAGGCCTGTATATTGTTATATCTAAAATAGTTTTTCCAAGACTTTCTGAAAGTATTGAACAAAGAAATGATTACGTAAGTGATCTGGTAGATGAAGCAAAAACTCTAGCTGAGCAAACTGAAAAATTAAATAATGAATACAAAGAATTAATTTCTAATTCAAAAAAAGAAGCTCAAGAAATTATCACTAACGGAAGAAAAAAATTAAATGCTGAGTTTGATAAAAAAAAGAACGAATTAGATAAAAACATTTCAGAACTTGCTGAGAAAGCTGAAAAAGAAATACAAAGTTTTAAATCTAATTCAATTAAAGATGTGCAAACGATTGCAAGTCAAGTATCTGGGGAATTACTTAAAGAGCTTTCACTTATTGATGAAATTGATCAAAATATTATTATTAAAAAGATTGAAGATATCAGCAAAAAGAAAATGGGAGAATTAAATTAAATGTTTGATGCAAGCTTTTGGGTAGCTATCGCATTTTTTCTTTTTGTGCTTCTTTTAGTCTTTAAAAAAGTTCCACAAATTGTATTGGGACAAATTGATAATAAAATAAATGAATTAAAAAATAAAATTAATGAAGCAGAGGAGTTGAAATCAAATAGTGAAAAACTTCTAAGTGAGGCAAAAAGTAAATTAGAAAAATCTGATGAAGAAAATTCAAATATTTTGGCTAAAGCTCAAAAAATAAGTGACGATGAAATTTCAGCTTCGTTAGAAAAAATGAAGATTTCTTTAGAAAATAAGGAAAAAGCAGCTCAAAATAAAATTGAACAAGCTAAAAATGATGCAATTAATCAAGTAAAAAAAGTGGCAACAAAGGTTGCTCTTGAAACTGTCGAAAAAGTTTTAACTGAAAATTTAGATAGTAAAAAACAAGAAGAAATTAATCTTTCTAAAGTTAAACAATCTATAGAAAAATTGAAAAATATTAATTAATAATATTTTTAAGAATTATGTGAACCATCACAATATGGTGGGTTGTTTGTTAATTTACATGTACAAAGATAATACTCCTTCGTCTCTTCAACTCTAAAACTTTGAGATTTTTTTTCTGACTTACCTTTGTGTGATCCATCACACATTGGTTGTTTGTCTGATAGCCCACAGGTGCACCAAAAATATACACGATCTTTATCAAGATTTACTTGAATCGGTTGTTTAACTTTTTTATCCATAAGTCTATACATACCTATGCTAAAATTTAAAAATGTAAAATAAAAAATGGCTGTATTTACAAAATTAAAATTAATCGACATAAAAAAAATCATTCATAATTATGATATCGGTAAATTAGAAAAATTTCATGGCATCAAAGAAGGAATAGAAAATACTAATTACTTTATCAAAACATCAAAACAAAAATTAATACTTACGATTTTCGAAAAGCGTGTTCGTAAACAAGATGTACCATTCTTTGTTAATTTAATGGATGTACTAAACAAAAAAAAAATTAAATGCCCAAAACCTATTAGAAATAAAAATAATAGAACAATCTTTCAAATTAATAATAAACCAGCAATTATTGTGTCTTTTCTAGATGGAAAGTCAAAAAGAAAACTTTCATACAAAAACTGTTTAAATGTAGGAAAACAAATTGCAAAATTTCATCAAATTTCATCACGGATAAAACTTAAAAGAAAAAATACTCTTGGTTATAGTGAATGGGTAAAAATATTTAATAAAACTGAAAAAAATTACCCTAATTATTCAAAAAAATTAAAAAAGTATCTAAAAATATATAAACAATATAAACCGAGAAAACTTTCTAGTGGGATAATACATGCAGATCTATTTCCGGATAATATTTTTTTCAAAAATGATAAATTTTCTGGTTTTATAGATTTTTATTTTTCATGTAACAGTCCTTATTTATATGAACTTGCGGTATGTATTAATGCATTCTGTTTTAATCAAAATAATATTAATAAATTAAAAATAAAAAAACTTTTACAAGGATACCTGTCTATCAAAAAAATAAGTAATAAAGAATTAAGATCACTTAATATACTATGTCTTGGTGCAGCTATTCGATTTTTTGTAACAAGATTATATGATTTAAAAAATACACCCAAAAATGCAGAGGTTAGCAAAAAAGATCCACGCGAATATTTAATTAAAATGGATTATTTTTATAAGAATTTACATAAAACTTTATATGATTAAAATTTATACTGATGGAGCGTGTTCTGGAAATCCTGGTCGTGGAGGTTGGGCCGCTATAATCTTAGATGGTGAAAAAATTGAGAAAATTTCTGGCTCGAAAGATAATACTACAAATAACAGAATGGAACTAACTGCTGTGATATCTGCTCTCAAATACGTTAAAGGTAAAGATTTAGAAATTTATACAGATTCAAAATATACTAAAGATGGTATTGAGAAATGGATCTCGAATTGGAAAAAAAACGGCTGGAAAACAGCAAACAAACAAGATGTAAAAAATAAAGATCTTTGGAATGAATTAGATCAATTAAATTCTGAAAAGAATGTACAGTGGAATTGGGTAAAGGGACATGCCAATAATCAATATAATAATATGGCAGATGAGTTAGCTAGATCTGAAGTTGAGAATTAAATTTTTTTTAAAATATATTCTTTAACAGTATTTATATTATTATCTAGAATATCAAATTTTTCTATTTTGTTATCGATCCCATTGAATTCATTAGGTAAATTAGGAAATTTATTAATAGCTTTATTAATTGCAAGCGGAAATTTTGATGGGTGTGCGGTCTCAAAACAAAAACACTCATAATCTTTATAATTTTCTTGATTTAGTGGTTTGACAGCAGTCGCAGTATGAGGATCAATAATATATTTATGTTTGTTATAAATATCTCTTATAATCTCAAGAGTTTCATCTTCGCTGCAGCTACTTGCTGAAAAATCCTTTTGTAAATTTTTTAACTGAGTTTGTGAAAGATTAAAAAATCCTTTAGTTTTTAAATCATTCATTAAATTACTTAGTTCATCAGAATTTTGTTTACATAAATAAAATAAAATTCTCTCAAAATTACTAGCAACTTGAATATCCATACTAGGAGATATAGATCCAACAACTTCTAAAGGCTTATATTCACCACTTTTAATACAGCGTTCTAAAATATTATTCTGATTTGTTGCAACAATTAGATTTTTTATGTTTAAGCCCATCTGTTTTGCTACATATCCTGCGTAAACATCTCCAAAATTCCCTGTGGGAACTGAAACTACAATAGAGTCTTTTTTGTTACATTTGTAAAAAATATAAAAATAATAAACTATTTGCGCAATAATACGTGCCCAATTTATAGAGTTTACACCAGACATATTAATATGATTTGAAAATTCTTTATCGACAAACATGTCCTTAACGATTTTTTGACAATCATCAAAACTACCTTTGATTGCTATATTAAAAACATTGTTTGCATCATAGGTAGTCATGAGTTTTCTTTGAACCTCAGAAATTCTATTATCCGGATGTAAAACAAAAATATTAATATTTTTTTTATTTTGAATTGCATCAATAGCTGCTGCTCCTGTGTCTCCAGATGTTGCAGTAACAAGATTAATTTTTTGATTTGTCTCCTTTAAAAGAAACTCATACATTTGTCCTAAAACTTGCATGGCAATATCTTTAAATGCCAATGTTGGTCCGTGATGAAGCTGGACAAAAGAGATGTGATCGAGCTTTTTGATGTCTACAATATTATCATTTCGGAAAGTTGCGTATGCTTTATCAATTATAGATCTTAATTCATCTTGAGAAAATGTATCACCTACAAATAAGCTAAATATTTGATAGCTCATTTCTTGAAAATTATAATTGCTAAACCTTTTTAAATCTGAAGATGAGATAACTGGAATATTTTTTGGTAAAAATAAACCTCCATCTTGCGAAAGACCTTTAAAGAATATTTCTTTAAATGTTAAATCTAAGATTTTATCTCTAGTACTAAAATATTTCATATTTTTTTTCTGTAAACTAAGAATGCTATAATTATCACAAAACATAAACTGTACCATGTTAAAGCATATTGCAAATGATTATTTGGTAATTTAATTTTCTCTGTTTTTTTTAGATTATACTCTTTTAAAAGATTTGAATTATTTTCTGCAATTAGAGGAAATAGTTTTTTTTTATAATTTAACTCAAGTAATGACATATCCAAAAAGAAAATAAGTTCAGTGGAATTATCAGGAGTAAATGCATTTTTTCTTTTTGGTTTTAATAAAATAGCATCAAAAACTTTGACGTCCTCGAAGTCCTTTTTAGCTAATTTAAATTTTTTTGGTGACCAGCCTGCCTTAGATAATACAATTGTACCTACAGTTTCAATCGGCAAATATACATCGTACCCATAACTACCTTTTGATCCCAGCGAGTAAACAAATATGGGTTCATGAAGAATCTTTCCTGTAATTTGAACTTTTGAGTATAATTCTGAATTAGAACTAAAATTTTTAGATGGCTTTAAGTATGACTTTGATATTTCTGATATTAGTTCATTTTTCCATTGAAGCCTGTAAACTTGCCAAGACCCAAGTGAAAAGAGTATGAGAATTATAAAATAAGTAAATAAATTAAAAAATTTTGACTTCAGAAAATTTTAACTGCCCCAAATGTAGACTGCAGCAAATAAAAATAGCCATACAACATCAACAAAATGCCAATACCATGCAGCTGCTTCAAATCCAAAGTGATGATCTGGTTTATAATGTCCAGCATTTACTCTGAATAAACATACCAATAAAAATAATGTTCCAACTAACACATGAAATCCATGGAAGCCTGTCGCCATATAAAATGTAGCTCCGTAAATTCCTGATGATAGATTAAATGGCGCAACCACATATTCATACGCTTGGAACATTGTAAATATTGCACCTAGTATAACTGTTAAAATTAAACCTTGTTTTAAACTCTTTCTGTCATTTTCTAATAGAGCGTGATGAGCCCAAGTTACAGTGGTTCCAGATAATAATAAAATTAATGTGTTAATTAAAGGGATATGCCATGGGTCCAATGTTTCAATTCCTTTTGGAGGCCATACTGACCCGCCAACTGCATCAGGGTAAAGACTTGCATCAAAATACGCCCAGAACCATGCTACAAAAAACATGACTTCAGAAACAATGAAAAGTATCATTCCATACCTCATGCCAATTTGAACAACTGGAGTGTGATCTCCATTATGCTCGGCCTCATTAATGACATCTCTAAACCACATGAACATACCGTATAGCGTTACTGCTGCCCCTACATAAACCAACCATAAATTTTTAGATGTAAAATAGTAAACCGCACCAACTGCTAAAATTAAAGCTGCGAAGGAACAGAAAATTGGCCAAGGACTTGGGTCAACTAAATGATAATCATGTTTTTTTTCAGCTGCCATAATAATTCTCAATCTTTTACTTTAAATAGACTGTAAGATAAAGTTATCTCACTGGTCCCTTTCGTCGCTGGGTCTTCTACAATTTTTGGGTCTACATAATATGCGACTGTAAATTCTTTAATTTCATTGGGTTTTATTGTTTGTTTTTCAAAACAAAAACACTGCAATTTTTGAAAATACTTACCAACAATTGGGGGACTGGTATTAAAAGTTGATATCACCTTTTCTGGTTCAGATTGCTGATTCTCAACTAAAAATTTAATAGTATCAACTTCTCCTATTTTAACTTCACTCAAATTTTTAGCGGGTTTAAAATTAAAAGATAAATCAGGGCTGGTATTCGCATCAAATCTTATTTTAATTTTCTTATCCAAAACGACCTTTGACTCTTTATTAGTCTTTTGAGTAGTTCCACCAAAACCTGTAACTCTACAAAATAGATCATAAAGCGGAACTGAAGCGAAAGATAAACCTATCATCCCTATAACTAATACTACTAAGTATTTAGGATTGATTTTAAAGGTTTTAGACACTTATTTTAGTGAAACGCCAATTTGATAAATTGTAATAAAAAACAAGAAAATCATAATCACAACTAATATTCCAAGAGTGATATAATTTTTTTTCTTAGTTTTTTTATCCATTTAAATTCCGAGGTAATTATCAATTAAGATTGTTGAAAATATAAAGAATAAGTAAAAAATTGAAAAAACAAAAATTTTTGTAGCTATCTTGTCATAAATTTTTTTATCAACTTCTTTAAAAAGTTTGTATGATAAATAAATATAATAAAACCCAAAACCTACTGCGGTAATCAAATTTATTATTCCTGCAAAACCTAAAAAGTATGGCAAAATTGTAAATGGAAATAAAAGAACTGAATAAATTAGAATATTTTTTTTTGTATAATTTTCTCCAGCTACAACTGGTAGCATTGGAATGCCTGCATTTTTGTAATCTTCATTTTTATATAGGCTTAACGCCCAAAAATGAGATGGGGTCCATAAAAAAATAATTAAAAATAAAATAACTGGTTCAATTGAAATACTATTCGTTGCGATAGTCCATCCAATAACTGGTGGGAAAGCACCAGCTGCTCCACCTATGACAATATTTTGAGGAGTTTTTCTTTTAAGCCAAACTGTATAAACAAAAAAATAAAAACCGATTGTAATTGTTAACACTAAAGCAGATAAAAAATTAGAAAAAGAATAAAGTCCAATTATTGATAAAATTGACATTGATAAGCCAAACCATAAGGCATGGTCTTGCTTTAACTTACCTAATGGTAAAGGCCTAAGGCAAGTTCTGCTCATTAACTTATCAGTATCAGACTCGTACCACATATTTAATGCACCAGCCGCACCAGCACCAATTGCCACAAAGAAAAGAGAAATAACTGAATTTAAAAAATTAACTTTTACTGGCGCAATAACTAATCCGACTAAAGCTGTAAAAATCACGAGTGACATCACTCTTGGTTTCATTAGCTCATAAAAGGAAATAAAAATCTGCGAGAAACTTACTGTAGTATTGTTTAATTCAGTTGTTCTCGCAGACACTTCAAGTTATTTAATTTTAGGTAACTCGTTAAATTGATGGAAAGGCGGTGGAGAAGATAAAGTCCACTCTAATGTTGTTGCACCTTCACCCCAATAATTTGCTTCCACAGCTTTCTTTCTCATAAACGCGTGAATAACTGCAGCAAAAAATACGGCTAAACTTACTACTGAAAGCATAGATCCTAGTGATGAAATATAATTCCACCCCGCATAAGCATCAGGATAATCTGCATATCTTCTTGGCATTCCTGCTAAGCCTAGAAAGTGTTGTGGGAAAAATACTAAATTAACTGAGATAAAAGTTAACCAAAAATGAAGCTTTCCTAAAAATGGTGAAATTTCGTAACCTGACATTTTACCGAACCAATAATAAAAACCTGCAAAAATTGAGAATACCGCACCTAACGAGAGCACATAATGGAAATGTGCAACAACATAATAAGTATCATGTAGCGCAGTATCTACACCTGCATTAGCTAAAACTACTCCAGTAACTCCGCCAACCGTAAATAAAAAGATAAAGCCTAAAGCCCAAAGCATAGGAGTATCAAATCTAATTGAACCTCCCCACATTGTAGCTATCCATGAAAATACTTTAATTCCTGTAGGAACTGCAATGACCATAGTTGCAAAAGTGAAATAAGCTCGAGTGTCTGCACCCATACCCACAGTGTACATGTGGTGAGCCCAAACGATAAAACCTACAAAACCAATTGAGACCATCGCATAAGCCATTCCTAAGTATCCAAAAACAGGTTTTTTTGAAAAGGTAGACACAATGTGACTGATCATTCCAAAGCCCGGTAGAATTAAAATGTAAACTTCTGGATGACCAAAAAACCAAAATAAATGTTGGAATAAAATTGGATCTCCACCGCCTTCAGGATTAAAGAAAGCAGTCCCAAAATTTCTATCAGTTAATAACATTGTTATACCGCCAGCTAATACTGGGACAGCAAGTAATAATAAGAATGCCGTAATTAGCATTGACCATACGAACAATGGCATTTTGTGTAAAGTCATCCCAGGAGCTCTCATGTTAAATATTGTAGTAATGAAATTAATTGCTCCCAAAATTGAAGAAGCACCAGCCACGTGTAAACTTAATATCGCTAAATCCATCGCAGGACCTGGTTGAGCTGTTGTAGAAAGCGGAGGGTAAATTGTCCAACCTCCTCCAACACCAGTTTGACCTGGAGGGCCTTCAACAAATAGTGAAGCTATTAAAAGAATAAGAGCTGTAGGTAATAACCAGAAAGAAATATTATTCATTCTAGGAAAAGCCATGTCTGGTGCACCAATTTGAATTGGAACAAACCAATTTCCAAATCCACCAATCATTGCTGGCATTACCATGAAGAAAATCATTAATAAGCCATGACCAGTAACCAAAACATTATACAAGTGATAATTGCCACCTAAAATTCCATCACCTGGATACATTAACTCAGCACGAATAATTACTGAAAATGCAAAACCAATAACTCCAGCAATTAATGCGAACCACAAATAAAGTGTTCCGATATCTTTATGGTTTGTTGATAGTAACCATCTTCTCCAACCTGTAGGGTTGTGATCATGCGCATGATCTGCAGATGCAGTATATGTTGACATTACATTTTCTCCTTAATTTTATTCTTTTTTACAATTCTAGAATTATTATCATCTTCCATTGCATATTTCTTTTTTGCCTCAACTAGCCAAGAGGCATACTTATCTTCTGAAACAACATGAAGTTCTATTGGCATGAACGCATGCTTAATCCCGCAAAGCTCAGAACACTGACCATAATAAACACCTTCTTTCTCTGCCTTAAACCAAGTCTCATTTATTCTTCCCTTTATTGCATCACGTTTTACTCCAAAGGCTGGCATAGCCCACGCGTGATTTACATCGGCAGATGTAATTAGAACTTTCACAACTTTATTTACCGGAACTACAATTTTTGTATCTGTTGCCAATAATCTTGGCTGACCTGGTTTTAAATCTTTATCTTCAATCATCACAGATTCAAAAGCAATTTTTTCATCTGGATACTCATAACCCCAGTACCATTGATAACCTATGGCTTTTAAAGTTACGTCAGCTTTTGGAATAGTTTCTTCTTTATAAAGTAATTTAAAAGATGGTACTGCAATGACGACTAATATTAGACATGGAATAACAGTCCATAAGACTTCTAACATAACATTGTGAGTTGATTTAGATGGAGTTGGATTTTTAGACTCTCTAAATTTTACCATTAAATATAACATTAAGAATAAAACAAATACGCTTATTCCAATAATTACTGGTAATAAGATGTAGTTGTGCATCCAAGTTATGTCTTGCATTATGGATGTTACCGCAGGCTGAAAACCTAATTGCCAATCTTTGGGCTGCGCTGCCTGCGCAGAAAAAGATGTGAAAATAAAAAATAAAGAATACAGTTTTTTCATGATTTTGATTTTGCTTTTATAGCAAAAACATCTAAATTGTACTTTGCGACACTTTGACAAAACACTAATATATGAGCGACTTTTTTAACAATTCTGACATTTCTCAACAGCAGGCTGAGCAAGTTGTATCAGAGACTTTAAACAGCTGTGATGATGGTGAACTATTCTTAGAAAATTCTAAAAGTGAGTCTCTCGTACTGGATGATGGTAAGATTAAAAATACAAGTTTCGACTCAAGTTTAGGTTTTGGTTTTAGGGCAGTCCAAGACGACAAAACTGCATTTTGTCACTCTAATATTATATCTAAAAAATCTCTAAATGATGCTTCTCAAAACTTGGTTTCAAACATGAAAAATGGTTCAAACAAAGTTCAAAAACAAAGTAACCCGAAAAGAACAAATGTAAAATTGTACGAAGATAAAGATCCAATTGAAAATAAACCTTTTAAGGAAAAAGTGGAGCTTTTAAGAAAAATAGATGATTATGTAAGACAAAAAAATCCAAATATAAAACAAGTGACAGCATCTTTTTTTGGCGAACACCAATCTGTAGAAATTATAAAATCTGACAACCAAGTTTACAAAGATCAAAGACCATTAGTCAGATTTAATGTTTCTGTGATGATGGAAAGAAATGGAAAAAAAGAAACAGGATCTTATGGTACCGGTGGCAGAATGGATTATGAAAATTATCTTGGCAGCGATAACTGGAAGAATATTTGCGATGAAGCAATTAGACAAGCTGAGGTCAATTTAGATAGCAAACCAGCTCCCGCAGGTGAAATGAAAGTTGTTTTAGGCCCAGGCTGGCCAGGCATCATCTTACATGAAGCTATCGGGCACGGTCTTGAAGGAGATTTTAATAGAAAAAAAACATCTGCATTTCATAATTTGGTTGGGCAAAAAATTGCACATGAAAATGTAACTGTTGTTGATGATGGAACAATTGCAAGTCGAAGAGGATCATTAACAATTGATGACGAAGGTACTCCAACATCAAGAAATGTTTTAATTGAAAATGGTATATTAAAAAATTTCATGCAAGACCGAATGAATGCAAAACTAATGAAAGTTGAACCAACTGGAAATGGCAGAAGAGAAAGCTTTGAATATGCACCAATGCCTAGAATGACCAATACATTCATGATTAATGGAAATCATACTCAAGATGAAATGATTAAAAGTGTAGATAAAGGTATTTATGCGGTTTCGTTTGGTGGGGGTCAGGTAGATATAACAAATGGTAAATTTGTATTTTCATGCACTGAAGCTTATGAAATTAATAATGGAAAGATTGGAGCTCCATTAAAAGGTGTTACTTTGATTGGTAATGGTCCAGATATTTTAACTAAAGTTTCAATGGTTGGAAATGATATGAAACTTGATCCTGGTATTGGAACTTGTGGCAAAGCTGGTCAATGGGTGCCTGTTGGAGTTGGACAGCCATCGATCTTGGTTGATCAAATTACTGTTGGCGGAACAAGTATCTAGTTTAGTTAAAAAAGTTGTTAAGCAAAACTAAAGAAGCAATAGCAGCAGTTTCACTTCTTAAAATTCTTTTTCCTAAAGAAAAACTTATAAAATTATTGTTTGATCTTAAAGTCTTTAATTCCTTTGATGAAAAGTCACCCTCTGGTCCAATTAAAATTGAATTATTTTCTTTTAAATCAATTTTTAATTTCGAAAGATTAATATCTGACTGTATATCAGCAAAAAATACTTTGTCTTTTTGTTGATTTAAAAATTGATCAAAACTTATGGGATCAAATATATGTGGAATGTTAAGCTGATTAGACTGCTCTACCGCTTCTTTAATAATCTTTCTAATTCTATTTAAATTTAACTTGCGATTTTCTGTGTGATCAGAGATCACAGGTATAAAACTTTTAACTCCTATTTCAGTACATTTTTGTATTAAAGTATCAAGTTTGTGTGATTTTGGAGGGCAGAAAATTAAATTAATATTATTTTGGATTTTTTCATACTCTGCTTTTTGAGTAACTTCTAAAATTAATTTTTTTTTATTTTTTTCAATAACGCTGCATAAATATTCACCATTTTTATCATTAAAAAGAAAAATATCAGAACCAACTTCACATCTCATTACATTTGAAAGATAATGATAATCATCACCAATAATATTAATTGATTTTTTTTCTTCTAGAGATTCATTGAAAAATAATCTAATTTTAGTCATTAAATCAATTTATATCTCATTATGAAAATTGAAAATATTAAAGTTTGTGCTTTTGATGCCTATGGAACATGCTTTGACATTAATTCTGCAGCTCAAAAATTATCTGATGAGATTGGACAAAATTGGCTTTCTTTTTCTTCTACTTGGAGAACTGTGCAACTTGAATATACATGGCTAAGATCATTAATGAAAAAATACGTTGATTTTTGGAAAATCACAGAAGACTCTTTAGACTTTGCAATGCGGACGCACAAAATTGATATTAAATTTAAAAATCAATTATTAGATCTATATAAAAAATTAAATGCTTATCCTGAGTTATCAAATTGTTTAAAATATTTAAGAGAAAAAAAAATTAAAACCTGCATTTTATCCAATGGCTCCCCCGCTCTTCTTAATGAGTTAGTAAATCACGCTAAGGTGAAAAATTTATTTGATGATATTTTATCAGTTGATGAAATAAAAGTTTATAAACCAAATCCTAAAGTTTATGAAATGGTAATAAAAAAATATAAATGCGCGCCAAGTGAAGTTTACTTTATGAGCTCAAATACCTGGGATGTTGTAGGCGGAGGAGTATACGGTTTTCAAACATGTTGGGTTGATCGATTTGGAAAAGAATTTGATAGACTTAATTATCAACCTAATAAAATTATTAAAGATCTATCTGAACTCTCCAAACTTTTTTAAAAAAATGAAAAATTATTTACTTTTGATGCGACTTGATAAGCCAATTGGTTTTATGCTTTTATTCTGGCCATGCTCGTGGGGGTTTGCAATTGCCTTAAATAAAAGACCTATGGATAATGAATGGTTTTTATACTTATTATTATTTTTTATTGGTTCCGTTTTAATGAGAAGTGCTGGTTGTGTTTATAATGATATTGTTGATAGAAAAATTGATCAAAAAGTAGATAGAACAAAATCAAGACCAATTGCTTCTAATAAAATATCTCTAATAAATGCCTGGATTTTAATTATTGCTTTATGCTCTCTTTCATTAGCTATACTTTTTCAGTTTAATTTAAATGCAATCTTATTTGGCTTAGCATCTGGATTACTAATTATATGTTATCCTTTTATGAAACGAATAACCTACTGGCCCCAACTTTTTTTAGGTATTGTTTTTAACTGGGGTATAATTTTAAGTTATCTAGTATTTTTTGAAAAAATTAATTTTGAAATCATTCTTTTTTATTTATCAGCAATCTTATGGACCTTGGGGTACGACACTATTTATGGAATGCAAGATTTGGAAGATGATTTAAAAATTGGAGTTAAATCAACTGCAATAAAATTTAAAAAAAATATTAAGTTTTTTTTGACCTTGGTTTATTCATTAAGTTTTATAATATTAATTATTGCAAACCTTCAGATCATAGGTTTGTTTAAGCACGAGTTTATTTTTTACCTGATACCAATGTCTCTTTTGATATTTCAAATCAAGTCGGTTAAGACTAATAATAACAGTAAAAATTTAAGTCTTTTTAAACTAAATAATTATTATGGGTTGTCTATTTTTATAATTCAAATACTTGTTTTAAAGCATGCTTAAATCCAAAGATAATCTCGCAGATCTAGCGCAAAAATGTATAAGTAAATCTAAAGAATTAGGTGCTACTGATGTTGAAGTTGGTTTAAGTAATAATATTTCAGAAAGTATAAATTTTAGAAATAAAAAACTCGAACACTCTGATCGTTCAGAAGTCCTATCTCTAGGATTAACAACTTATATTGGTAAGAAAAAATCTAATGTTTCAACTTCTAATTTTAATGAAAAAAATCTCAATCAACTCATAGAGAGATGTATTGAATGTACTAAAATTTCTCCCGAAGATGAGTACGCAGGTTTGCCAGATAAAAATGAATTGGAGAATAAAGTTCAAGATTTAAATCTTTATGATGAAAAAGATCTATCTAATGATTTTAAAAAGAACTATTTAAAAGAAATGGAAAATGAAATGTTTTCATTTCCAGAAATAAAAAACTCAAATGGATCTTCGTTTTCCGAAAATAAATCTAATTTTATTTTTGCAAATAGCATAGGATTTTGTGAAGGGTATTCTACCTCATCTTACTCAGTCTTTTGCGAAGCACTTGCGGAGAAAAATGGTCAAATGGAAAGAGATTATGAAATGTCAGTAAATCGCTTTTCTGATAATTTAAGTAAAGCCAAAGAGGTAGGAAAATTAGCTGCAGAAAAGGCGTGCAAAAGACTTGGTGCAAAAAAAATAGACTCTGGAAAATTGCCAGTTATTTTTGATAAAAGAGTTGCAAAATCACTACTATCGACTTTCGCATCAGCAGTCACTGGATCTTCTTTTGCCAGGGGCATATCGTTTTTAAAAGAATCTTTGGGACGTGAAATTTTTTCAAAAGAAATAAATATAATTGATGACCCATTAATTAAAAGAGGTCTTGGATCGCAATGTTTTGACTCAGAGGGTGTTAAAAATCAAAAAATTAATTTGGTCAAAAATGGAAAATTTATAAATCTATTACTTGATACCTACAATTCTAAAATTTTAAAAATGAAGAATAATGGAAGATGTGGAGGTTTAACGAATCTTTATATTGAAAACGGAAATACCGACTTAAAAAAAATTATATCTGAGCAAAAAAAAGCCTTTTTTGTATTGGAGCTTATAGGAAGAGCTGGCGATGTTACTAATGGAAATTATAGTGTTGGAGCCTCAGGTTTAATGATTGAAAATGGAGAAATAACATATCCGGTAAATGAAGTAACAATTGCTAGCAACTTAAATGATATGTTTAAAATGACTCTTCCGCTTAATGATCTTGATTTTAAAACATCAATAAATTCCCCTTCACTATTTATCGAACAAATGACAATCGCAGGAAAATAGATGAATAAAATTCAATTAGCAAAAAGAATTTATAAAACACAAATAAAAAAGTATCTTCCAGATCTTGGTGTAATTTTTATATTTATGGTCATTAACGGTGCAGCAACAGCAGCAGTAGCTTGGTTATTAGATCCGGCAATTAAAAAAATTTTTATAGAAAAAGATAATAAAATGTTATTTATAATTCCAGCCCTTATAGTAATTGCTTTTGTTGCAAAATCTATTTCATTATATTTTACAAGAATTCAATCAGTTAATATCTCTTTCAAAGTAAAAGAAAGTATACAAAAAAACTTAGCTGAAAAAATACTAGGTGCTGACTTATCTTATGTTAATGATAATCATTCTGGAAAATTCATATCTAATTTTACAGAAGATACTCATCGATTACAAAATATTACTCAAACAATAGGATTATCTTCTATTAAAGAATTAATAAGCTTAATTTTTCTTGTCTCCCTAATGATTAGTAAAGATATCTATCTAAGTTTGCTTGCCCTTATTTTAATTCCTTTAGCAGCATTAATATCAAAAAAATTAGGTAAACGAATGGGTAAAGCGGTTTATGGGGCACTTGAAGCTAATGAGCAATTTACAAAATATTTATCCGAAACTTTAAAATCTGTAACTTTGATAAAAATTTTTCAAAGAGAAAATAATGAAATGTCAAAACTCTCACAAATAATAAAAAACTGGATTAATAAAAGTTCAAAAGTAGAAAAAACAAGACTTGGAACTGGTCCAATGATGGAGACTATTACTGGAATTGCTGTTGCTTTAGTCGTATTTGCTGGTGGTTACAGAAGTATAGCTGGTGACCTGGAAGTGGGAGCTTTTTTTTCTTTTCTAACAGCATTGATGTTAGCTTATCAACCAGTAAGAGCTTTAGCAGGTATTAATGTAGGTCTTAACGAGGGTTTTGCTGCTGCTACAAGAATTTATAAAATTCTTGATGAACAGGTACTTATTAAAGACAATGACAATGCAAAAGATTTGAATATTAAAAATGGAGATATCGAATTTAAAAACGTCTCTATGCAATATAAAAACGGTCCGAACGTACTAAACTCGATTTCACTTTTGATCAAAGGGAAAACAAAAGTTGCCTTGGTTGGGCCTAGTGGTGGCGGTAAATCAACAATACTAAACTTAATACCTAGGTTTTATGATCCAAAAGAAGGGTATATCTCTATAGATCAGCAAGATATTAAAAACATTACAATTAAAAGTTTACGAAAAGAAATAGCGCTAGTTTCTCAGGAAATTATTTTATTCGATGATACAATTAAAAATAATTTATTATTTGGTAACCCCTTGGCAACTGATGATGAAATTAAATCCGCATGTGAAAAGGCAAATTGCGATAAGTTTATTGAAGAAATGAATGAC
Source organism: Candidatus Pelagibacter sp. HIMB1517 (assembly GCF_052047895.1). Classification (NCBI taxonomy): domain Bacteria; kingdom Pseudomonadati; phylum Pseudomonadota; class Alphaproteobacteria; order Candidatus Pelagibacterales; family Candidatus Pelagibacteraceae; genus Candidatus Pelagibacter; species Candidatus Pelagibacter sp. HIMB1517. The sequence continues at coordinate 2,464 of NZ_JBNAIW010000008.1, read as the reverse complement.
GGATATAATACTTTAGTTGGCGAAAATGGAATAAAACTCTCTGGTGGACAAAAACAAAGAATATCAATTGCAAGAGCAATACTTAAAAATTCTTCAATAATTTTGTTGGATGAAGCAACTTCTGCTTTAGATACCGAGTCTGAAAAAATAGTTCAAGAAGCAATGAATAATTTATCTCAAAATAAGACCACAATTACCATAGCTCATCGATTATCAACTATAAAAAATGCTGACTTAATTTATGTTATTGATAAAGGAATTATTGCCGAACAAGGATCACATGAAGATCTAATTTTACAAAATGGAATTTATAAAAAGCTTTGTGATCAACAAACCTTAAATTGATGTTTTTTTTTTATAAATTATTTACCTTAATTACTCATCCATTTTTAAAAATTTTTTTAAAAATTAGAGTTATAAAAAAAAAAGAAGATAAATTACGTTTTATAGAAAAACTTGGATACTCAAGTATAAATTCTAAACCTAATATAATTTGGTTTCACGTAGCTAGTCTTGGAGAAATCAAGTCAATCCATGCCTTGATTAAGCATTATCAAAAAAATAAAAAAATTAATTTATTAATAACAAGTGTTACTACCAGTTCTGCAAATTATTTTGAGAGAAATCTAAAAAATGAAAATACTTTTCATCAGTACGCTCCTATTGATAGTCCTATAATTATTTATCGTTTCTTGAAATTTTGGAAACCAAAATTTTCAGTATTTGTAGAATCTGAAATTTGGCCAAATATGATATTTCAGACCTCTAAAAAATGTAAAATCATTTTGCTCAATGCAAGAATTTCGAAAAACTCTTTTAAAAAATGGAAATTTTTAAAACCTAATTTTAGGAAAATTCTTAACAAATTTGATTTTATTTTACCTCAGAGTCAAGAGGTTGCTGAAATGTTAAAATTTTTTAATTTTGAAAAATATAAATTTATTGGCAATATTAAATATACAAATATTAATACCAATACACCGAATATAATAGAAATAAATAATACATTCAAAGCTTGGGCAGCTATGAGTATTCATAATAGTGAAGTTGATCATATTATTAAAACTCACAAAAATATAAGTTCCAGTGAAAAAAACTTTTTAACTTTTTTAATTCCGAGACACTTAAATGATATAGACAATATAGTTAATAAAATTCAGAGGCAAAATATAGTTTGTCAAAAAATTTCTTCAAACAACAAAATAGATAACTTTAGTGGAATAGTTGTTGTTGATAGATTTGGTATTGCAGATGATATTTTTAACAAAGTAAAAATTGTTTTTATGGGCGGCTCTTTTATTAATCATGGTGGTCAAAATCCAATAGAGCCTGCAAAGTATGGTTGCAAAATATTTAGCGGCAACAATATCTTTAACTTTAAAGAAATATATGAGGTACTAATTTATAAAAAAATTGCAAAAATTGTAAATGACCAATCTGAACTTGAGAAAGAATTGTTGGCATATTTATATAATAATAAAACTATTTTAGATAACGCTGGCTCAGATTATAAAGAATTTAGTGAAAAGATTTTTAAAAAAACTATAAAATTTCTAGACAATTATATTCATTAAATGTTTGGAACTAAAATACCCTATTTTTGGAAAAGCAAAATCCACCCTTTTACTTTACTGTTATTACCTTTTTCCTTAATTTATTTTTTATTAATTAAATTCAACAAAGTTAATTCAATTTTTAATTCTAAATTAAAAATAAAAACAATTTGCGTTGGAAACCTTTACCTTGGTGGCACAGGAAAAACTCCTTTGGTAAAAAAAATATATGATGAGCTAAAAAAAAAGGAGAGGTGCTGTATTTTAAAAAAATTTAGAGAAAAACATTATGATGAAATTAAACTTTTAAACATTGGAGAAGATTTATTTACTCCTCAAAAAAGAGTTGACGGTCTAAAAGATGCTGAATCAAAAGGTTATGAGTCAGTCATTATTGATGATGGTATGCAAGATTACTCATTTAAAAAAGATATATCTATTCTTTGCGTTAAATCTAAAACAGGTTTTGGAAATGAACTTATACTACCTTCAGGTCCTTTAAGAGAGCCATTAAAAGAAATAGGGCAATATAAAATTGCAGTAATTAATGGAATAAAAAATGAAAAAATAAATGATACCCTTAAAAAATATAATCCAAATATCAAAATATTTTATTCATATTATGAAATTAAAAATATCGAGGAATTTTATAATAAAAAGTTTTTAGCATTTAGTGGTATTGGTGATAATGATAGTTTTTTTGAAATTTTAAAAAAAAATAATATCGAAGTTTTAGATATTGCAGAATTTGAAGATCACCACAAATTCACAGAAAAAGAAATATTAAATCTTTTAGATAGAGCAAATAATGAAAATTTAAAATTAATTACAACAGATAAAAACTATAATAGTATTCCTGAAAAATATAAAAAAATAATTTACACCGCATCAATTAAATTGATTATTAATAA
>NZ_JBNAIW010000007.1:0-84116 GCF_052047895.1 Candidatus Pelagibacter sp. HIMB1517 | reverse complement strand
TTAATAACGGGGTTAATTATTTAATAACTAGATATACATATTTATGAACAATATAGATATTAAAATTAAAGGAATTTTATACTTACTCACTTAATTCAAGATAAGCGGATATAAAAATTTAAGTCTAATAATTTATTGTTAAAATTGTAACGTTTATAGATAAAATTTAAATTTTTTTAACTCTATTGATATAAAGTTGTTATAAAATCTTTATAAACATATTTATGAACAAAACTTTCAACTTTTTCTTAGTTTCAGACTCTACTGGAGAAACTCTTGATAGAATTTATTTAGCATTAAAAGCTCAGTTTCCAGATAATAACTACAAAATTCATCATTTTGCTTTCATGAGAACAACTACTCAAACTGCAACATTAATTGAAGCATGCAAAAAAGCAAAAAACCCTATTATTCTTTATACACTTGTAGAAAAACAAACCACAAATCATATCATTAATGAATGCAAAACATTTAATATCCCATGTTTTGGCTTATTAGACTATTTAATTCCACAATTTGAAAAAATTTTTGGGCAGAAGGCAACCCTCAAACCAAGTGGGCAACATCAATTAAATAAAGAATATTATAAAAAAATAGAAGCAATGCAATTTACATTGCAGCATGATGATGGACAAAGATTGGATACGGCCGTAGACGCAGATATTATAATTTTTGGAGTAAGCAGAACCAGTAAAACACCAACTTCTATTTATTTAGGTGAAAGAGGTTATAAGGTTTCTAATATACCACTTGTTCTTCATCAAACTTTACCTGAAGATATTTATAAATCCAAAGCTGTAAAAGTTGGTTTAACAATTGATCCAAAAAGACTTTCAGATGTAAGAAAAACAAGAATTACAATTTTAAAAGATAAAAAATCGTCAACTTATGCTGATATGAGCAATATTGAAAAAGAAATAGATGAAGCAAAGAAATTATTTAATTCAAAAAAAATACCAATAATTGATGTAACAAGAAAATCTGTGGAAGAAAGCGCTGCTTCAATTATTAAAATTTTTGAAATAGAAAAACAAAAAATTAATGATTAATAAGGTAATTTTAGCTTCTAATAGCGGAATTAGATTTACAATTTTAAAAAACAATAACTATGATGTTAAACAATACTCATCTGGTGTGGATGAAGACGAAATTAAATTATCATTAATAGACAATGGTGCCACTCCGCTACAAATTGCAAAAAACTTAGCTGAACTTAAAGCAAACAGAGTAAGTTCTAAGTTTTTAAATGACGTAGTAATTGGTGCAGATCAAACCTTAGATTTAAATGGAAAAAATATTGATAAGCCAAAAAATTTAGAAAATGCCAAAAATATTTTACACAACCTAAATAACCAAACACATATGCTTCATTCAGCAATCTGTGTATCTAGGGCAGGAAGCATGATTTCTCACTTCCACGATACATGCCTTTTAAAAATGAAGAAATTATCAGATAAAGAAATATCAAATTATTTGGAAAAAATTGAGTTAGAAACCATGTTAAAATATGGAGTATATCAAATTGAAGGCCCAGGAAAAAATTTGTTTGAAAAAATTGATGGTGATATTGATTCAATTCAAGGATTGCCAATGAAACAACTTAAACCTTATCTTGATAAATTATCGTGAAAAAACTTTGTGTAATAGGAAATCCAATAGAACACTCGCTGTCTCCAAAAATTCATAATATCTGGATAAAGCAAAATAAGTTAGATTTTATCTATGAAAAAAAATTATTAGAAAAAGAAGACTTACAAAAAATTATCAAAGAATTAAAAGAAGACAACCTTTTTGGTTGCAATGTTACTGTGCCATTCAAACAAAATATTATCGAGTATGTAGACGAATTATCTGCAGTCTCGCTTAAAACTAACTCTGTTAACACATTGTATAAGTCAGGAAGTAAAATTATCGGTCACAATACAGATGTCATGGGTTTTCAAAAATCTTTAGAGGATTTAAAATTTAATTTTAAAAATAAATCAGTTTTTTTAATAGGAGCAGGCGGTGTATCACCATCAATAATAGAAGCATTAAATAATTTGGGTATTGGTAAAATTACTGTAACCAATAGATCAGAAGAAAAATTAAAAAAATTATCCGACTTATATGACAATTTAGAAATTATTGACTGGGAAAAGATAAAAGATGCCGATGTTTATATAAATGCGACAAGCGTAGGATTAAATAAAAACGATAAATTAAATTTAGATTTAACGGGTATCAAAAATAAATTATTTTATGATGTGATTTATAATCCCGAAAAAACAAATTTTTTGGAAGATGCGGAAAAAAATAATAACAGGATTGCTAACGGAAAAATGATGTTTTTATACCAAGCACAAGCATCATTTAAAATATGGACTGGAGTTGAGCCCGTTATTACTGATGAGGTTATAAAAACTTTAAATGATTAGAATTGCAGTCTTGGGTGATATCGGATCAGGCAAGTCTTTTTTTGCTAAACAATTGAATATTCCTTTATTTAACGCTGATAATGCTGTTTCTGACTTATACCAAAGTAGTAGAAATTTATATGCTAAACTAAAAAAATCATTTCCAAAATATATTTCTAAATTTCCAATTGATAAAGATGATTTAGTAAAAATTATAAATCAAAACCCAACCAACTTAAAAAAAATTATAAAAATTGTGCACCCATTAGTAAGAAAGGAAATGAATAAATTTTTAAAAAAAAATAAAAACAAAAAAGTTGTCGTTTTAGACATACCTTTGTTTTTAGAAAATAAATTAAATTTAAATACAGATATTTTAGTTTTTATAGATCCTTTAAAAAATAAAATGTTGACTAAATTAAAAAAAAGAAAAAATTTCAATTTAAAAATATATAAATTACTAAAATCAGTACAATTACCTTTAGATTTAAAAAAAGAAAAAGCGGACTTTGTGGTTAAAAATAATTTTAATAGTGCAAAGATTAAAAAAGACGCTAAAAATTTATTAGATAAGATAATTATATGAAAGAAATTTTATTGGATACAGAAACAACAGGTTTATCATCAGTAAATGATAAAATTATAGAAATTGCCTGCATAGAAATTGAGGACCATATTCCTACAGGTGAAAAGTTTCATGTTTTTTTGAATCCAGAAATGGAAATATCCCAAGGTGCTTATGATACTCATGGTATCTCAAAAGAATTTTTAAAGGATAAGCCAAAATTTAATGATGTAGCCAAAGACTTCATAAAATTTATAGGTGGCAAGAAGCTAGTGATCCATAATGCTGAGTTTGATTTAGCATTTTTAAATAAAGAGCTCAAAGAAGTTGGCGAGAAACAAATCTCAAAAGACAGTATCGTTGATACTCTTAATGTAGCTAGAGAAAAGTTTCCTGGGGCACAAAATAGCCTTGATGCGTTGTGTAAGCGTTTTAAGATAGATAACTCAAGAAGACAAAAACATTCCGCCCTTTTAGACTGTGAATTATTAGCTAAAGTCTACATAGAATTATTTGAAAAGAAAGAACCCACTTTTGAGTTTGATTCAAACGTACAAGATGAATCTATTAAAAATGTTAAAAATATAAAAGACCGAAAACAAATTATAGTTCAAATTACAGATGAGGAAAAAAGATTACACAAAGAGTTTCTTCAAAAAGAATTACCAAAATCTACCATGCTTAATTAGCAAATTGTTGTTTATATAATTCTTCAAAATCTATCTGTTTATTAAAATTAAAGTTTGTAAATCCAGTTTTTTGAAACAAAGATGTTATGATATCTTTCATATATTCAAAATTATCTGTTGGGATTTTTACAAGTACAATTTTTTTTACTTCTTCAGCTGTCATTTTTGGATCTGTGAGTTTAAAAATAATTGAAATACATACTTCCGCATGAATTTTATTTTGTATAGTCTGGGGTGCCTCAAGTTTAAAATTACAGTCTATTGCTATCAGATTATTTTTGTGAGGATTGCTATTTAGCTCTAGTTTAGTTGAATACTCACCAAGATTTTGAGCAGCATCAACGAAGCTATCTGGAGTTGGTATTTCAAAAGATATGTCTTTTATATATTTCGCAACTACTTCGTATTTTTTTTGATCATTATTTGTCTCGCTCATTAATTTCCTCCGCTTCTATCTCTATCGTGTTTACATCACGGTTGTTTGATTTATTTAAATTTTCATCGTTAATAAATATCTTTAAAATTATATTTCTAGTAAAGGGTATAAGTAATAAAACACCAATGGTGTCTGTAAAAAAACCAGGAATTATTAAAAACAGAGCGGCAATAATTAAACAAAAACCACTCAGGATTTCTTTAAATGGAGTTTGATCATTTCTTAAACTGTTTACAGCCGAATATAATGTTGAGATTCCTTGTAGTTTAACAAAATATAGGCCGGCAGCTGCGGTTAATAAAGTTGCTAGTATGGTATTGAAAGCTCCAATAACAGCACCTATCTTAATCATGAAATATATTTCAATTAATGGAACAAATATTAAAAATAGTATTGTAAATTGCATTTATTATTGAAATAATTACTTTTTAAGAAATTACAAGAATGAGCGAAAATTTTGGATATATCGACATAATACTTCTCGCAATAATGGCGGGATTTATTTTATTGAGATTAAGAAGCACATTGGGCAAAGGTGCTGACAATATGCCTATGAAAGCAAGATTTACCCAAGCCCAATCTAATGAAGAGTTTACCAAACCCATTATTAAAGATGAAATAAAACAAGACACAATAAAATTTGATGAAAAAACTTTTATAAAAGGAGCAGAAGCGGCTTATGAAATTATAATTAATGCTTTTGCAAAAGGAGATCGAAAGGCTTTAAAACCTTTGCTTACGAAAGATTTATATAAAAACTTTGAAGGCGTGATTAAAGAAAGAGAGAGTAAAAAAATCACTTCTCAGATGTCGTTTATTGGAATTAAAGAGACTAAAATTTTAGATATTGATAACAAAGATACTTTTTACAAAGTAAAAACAAAGTTTGTAAGTGAAATCGTGAATTGTTTAAAGAGTGATAAAGGTGAAATAATTGAAGGAAACCCAGAAGAAATCAAATTAGTTACAGATGTTTGGGTATTTGAAAAAGATTTAAAAAATAATGATCCAACTTGGTATTTAACAGAGTTATCAAGTGAAGAAGAAACCAAACATTAAGCCAACAAAAGAAGATCTTAAAGATTGGGAATCTTTTATAGAAAATATTAATAGCATAGAAGACAAAGACGCCCCTCTCGATAATTCAATTATAGAAAAAAATAATGATAGATTATTTGATATTCGAAAAGATCTTCATGGTCTTAAAATGCATGAAGCTCTAGATGTCGTATCCAATACTATTAACGATGCAATTGTGAGAAAAGTTAGGAAGATATTATTTATTACAGGAAAAGGCCTTCATTCTAATAAAGAGCAAGATCCATATGCTTCTAAGGATTTAAGCTTACTCAGATATGCTGTTCCTGAGTATATTGAAAACAATTTTTCTGATCATGTTATTAAAATTGAACAAAGTCCGATCAAACTTGGTGGGTCAGGATCGATAATTGTGTTTTTAAAAAAATTATAAAATAAATTTTGATAAATCTTTATCTTTAGCAATATCACCTAAATGCTTATCGACATAAGCTTTATTAATTAAAACTTTTTCACCGCTTTTATCAGGTGCATCAAAACTGATATCATCTAAAATTTTTTCTAAAATTGTATGAAGTCTTCTTGCTCCAATATTCTCGATTGTAGAGTTGATATGAGTAGATATTTCTGCGATGGCTTCTATTGCATCATCTGTAAATTCAAGTGTTACTTTTTCAGTTCCAAGCAGTGCAGTGTATTGCTTAATTAAACTGTTATCAGGCTCTTTTAAAATTTTAATAAAATCTTCTTTAGTTAATGCATTAAGCTCTACTCTAATTGGAAGTCTTCCTTGTAATTCTGGCAATAGATCAGAAGGCTTAGCTAATTGAAATGCACCAGAAGCGATAAAAAGAATATGATCAGTTTTTATAGGACCGTGTTTAGTGTTTACTGTTGTCCCTTCAATTAATGGAAGTAAATCTCGTTGTACTCCTTCTCTTGAAACATCAGCTCCAGATCTACCATCTGATCTTGCAGAAACTTTATCGATCTCATCAAGAAAAACAATTCCGTTATTTTCAGCTGCAAATTTTGCTTCCTTTAAAACTTGATCATTATCCATTAATTTATCAGACTCTTCTTCAATAAGGTAATCGTACGATTCTTTGACAGTCATTTTTTTCTTTTTCTTCTTAGTCATGCCTTTTCCAAAAATATCTCCAATGCTTACCATTCCAACGCTACCCTGCATTCCTGGAATATCAAAAGATGGCATTTGAGGGCTGTCTTGAACAGAAATTTCAATCTCGTTGTTATCTAAATCACCTGCCCTTAATCTTTTTCTGTAACTTTCTTTAGTTGCGCTACTTGCATTTTTGCCAACTAGTACTTCAAGTACTCTTTCCTCAGCAGACATTTGTGCTTTGGCTAAAACTTCTTTTCGTTTTCTTTCTTTTACTAATGCAATTGAAATTTCAATTAAATCTCTGATAATCTGTTCTACATCCTTACCAACGTATCCGACTTCTGTAAATTTTGTGGCTTCTACCTTGATAAATGGTGCCTCAGCTAATTTAGATAATCTTCTTGAAATTTCAGTTTTACCAACACCAGTTGGACCAATCATTAAAATGTTTTTTGGCAAAACTTCTTCACGAATTTCTTCAGGTAACTCTTGTCGTCTCCATCTATTTCTCAAAGCTATAGCAACAGCTCTTTTTGCTTCTGATTGACCAATTACAAAACGGTCAAGTTCGGAGACAATTTCTCTTGGTGAGAATGAAACAATTTTTTGATTTTCTTCCATTAAAGTTTTTCGATTGTAATATTGTGATTTGTGAAAACACAAATGTCAGCTGCGATTTCTATTGATTTTTTTGCAATTTCTTCGGCTGTTTTTTTAGGATCATCAATCATTGCTCTAGCTGCAGCTAAAGCATAATTTCCACCTGATCCAATTGCAATAATACCGTGCTCTGGTTCTAAAACATCTCCGTTACCGCTAATGATAAAACTACTTTCTTTATCTGCTACGGCCATTAAAGCTTCTAACCTTCTTAAATATTTATCTGATCTCCAGTCTTTAGCTAATTCAACAGCAGCTCTAGTTAATTGACCGCCATGCTTTTCTAATTTTGCTTCTAATCTTTCAAATAGTGTAAATGCATCCGCAGTTGATCCGGCAAATCCAGCAATGACATCTCTTTTTTCTATTTTACGAACTTTCTTAGCTGTGCTTTTCATCACAGTATTGCCAATACTTACTTGTCCATCACCTGCAACAACAACATCGTTTCCTTTTCTTATAAGAACGATCGTTGTTCCGTGCCAATCTAGCTTGTCTTTATTTTGCTCCATTTTCAATATATGTGGTTATTATTCTTTTATCTTCAAGGTGTTAATTTAATTCTTAATGAGGTAAATACTTCAGTAAATTATGAGAAAAGGTTCAATTAAAAGAGAAACAAAAGAAACTTCAATTAATGTTGAAGTAAACTTAGACGGTACTGGTCAGTCCAAGATTAATACAGGTATTGGTTTTCTTGATCATATGATGGAACAAATTGCTAAACATTCTCTAATAGACATAAATCTAGAGGCCAAAGGTGATTTACACATTGATCTTCATCATACAACAGAAGATAGCGGTATAGCCTTTGGAGAAGCTTTGAAAGAGGCTCTAGGCGATAAAAAAGGAATTAAAAGGTATGCAAGTGCAACCATACCAATGGATGAAACATTAAGTCGTGTTTCTTTGGATTTATCAAATCGCCCTTATTTAGTTTGGAAAGTAAAACTTGCTGTAGAAAAACTTGGCGAGATGGATACTGAATTATTTAAAGAATGGTATCACGCATTCTCACAAAGCGCAGGTATCACTTTGCACGTTGAAAATATTTACGGTGATAATTCTCACCACATTATAGAGTCTTGTTATAAAGGCTTAGCTAGAGCTTTAAGAGAAGCTGTTACAGTCGATCCTAGAGCTGAAAATATAATACCATCGACCAAAGGTACTATTTAGCAATTAATGAAAATAGCTATCATTGATTATGAGTCTGGCAATTTAAAGTCGGTCTCAAAAGCAGTTGAACTAGCTTCAAACAATATTTTAAATAAATCTAATGTTAAAATTATTAATTCAGCAAATGAATTAAAAAATTTTGACAAAATAGTGCTACCTGGCCAAGGATCATTTAAACAATGTTATCAATCTCTTTTATTAATCGAAGGAATGATTGATGAGCTAACCTGTGCTATTTTAGAAAAACAAAAACCAATTTTAGGTATTTGTGTTGGTATGCAATTATTTTCTTCATTTGGAGAAGAGGATGGAGGAAGCAAAGGCTTTGATTGGATCAAAGGTAAAGTAAACAAAATTAACTTAACAGATAAGAATTTAAAATTACCTCATATGGGTTGGAATAATATTAGTATTAATCAAAAATCAAAATTGTTTTCAGGAATTAATAATGAAAGTCATTTTTATTTTGTTCATAGCTTTGCTTTTGATGTTGAAAATGACCAATTTATCTCTGCTACTACTAATTATTCAACTGAAATTGTATCGGCAGTTGAAAAGGATAATGTTTTTGGGACTCAATTTCACCCAGAAAAAAGTCAGGCAAATGGTATAAAAATATTAGAAAATTTTGTTAAATTATAATGATTATTTATCCAGCTATAGATCTTCAAGATGGAAAATGTGTAAGATTAACCAAAGGTGATTTTGAACAACAAACAGTTTATTCAAGGTCTCCTATTGAACAAGCTAAAGCCTTTGAGGATAAAGGTTTTGAATTTTTGCATGTAGTTGATCTTGACCGAACAATTCACAAAGAAAAGTCTAATTTAAAAACAATTAAAGAAATTATTCAAAGCACTGGTTTAAAAGTTCAAGTTGGTGGTGGGTTGAGAACAAAAGATACTGTTGAAGAAGTAATTGATCTTGGAGTTGAGAATGCGGTGATGGGAACTGCTGCAGTAAATGATCCAGATTTATTAATTGAAATATCTCAAAAGTATAAAAATAAAATTTCAGTAGGTCTTGATGTTAGAGATAAAATGATTGCTCTAAAGGGATGGAAAGATCAAACAGAAATTTCATGTTTTGATTTTTTAGAAACTATTAAAAACCTGCCTTTAAAAAGTATTATCTTTACTGACATCAATAAGGATGGAATGAAACAAGGAATTAATATTGAAGACACACTCAAAATGGCTGAGAGTTCAAATATTCCAGTAACAGCATCAGGTGGTGTATCAAGCATTGATGATATTAAGCTGATCAAGTCACAAAAGAAAATCTCAGGTGTTGTTGTTGGAAAAGCGATTTATGATGGCTTAATTGATCTAAATGAATTGGTAAAATTTAATGCTTAAAAAAAGAATTATACCCTGTTTAGATGTTAAAGATGGAAGGGTTGTTAAGGGTATTAATTTTGTTGATCTTATTGATGCAGGAGACCCTGTAGAACAAGCTTCAGTTTATAATAAAAATGGTGCTGATGAGATCTGTTTTCTAGATATTACGGCATCAAGTGATAAAAGAGATATTTTATTAGATACGGTAAAAAAAACGGCCGAGTGTTGTTTTGTGCCTTTAACGGTTGGTGGTGGCGTAAGATCAATTCAAGATATTAGAAAACTTTTATTAGCTGGTGCAGATAAAGTTTCTATTAATACTGCAGCAATTAAAAATCCTGAGCTAATAAAAGAAAGTTCAAATAAATTTGGTTCTCAATGTATTGTTGTTGCGATTGATGCGAAAAAAACTGCAGAAAATAAATGGACTGTGTTTACCCATGGTGGAAGAGAAGCAACAGAGCTTGATGCAGTAGAATTTGCTAAATTAGCAGAAAAAAATGGTGCAGGAGAAATTCTTTTAACCTCTATGGACAGAGATGGAACTAAAGAGGGTTATGATATTGAATTAACAAAAAAAATATCAAGTAGTTTAAATATTCCAGTTATAGCTTCAGGTGGAGTTGGTAACCTTGAGCATTTAAAAGATGGTATTTTAGATGGTGGTGCAAGTGCAGTATTAGCTGCCTCCATATTTCACTTTGGGGAATATTCAATTCAAGAGGCAAAAGAGTATTTAAAAAAAGAAAATGTTCCTGTAAGATTATAGCATGTTTGAGGTCTTAGAAGGTTTAGTTAAAACAATACGAGAAAGAAAAAACTCATCAGAACATGAGTCTTATACAAAAAAATTATTAGATAATAACAGTCTTTGCCGTGAGAAAGTCATGGAGGAGATCAAAGAACTGATCGATGCACTAAATGAGAAGAAAAATGAAGTGCACGAGGCAGCTGATGTTATGTATCATATTCTTGTTTTGTTAGAGGCAAACAATGTGAAAGTCGAAGATGTCATGAATGAATTAAAGAAAAGAGAAGGCGTTTCTGGCCTTGTAGAAAAAGCTAACAGAAAAAGACAATGAGTTACGATACAAATAATATCTTTGCAAAAATATTAAGAGGTGAAATTCCTTGTGATAAAGTATTTGAAAATGATCATGCTTTAGCATTCAATGATATTAGTCCGCAGGCCAAAGTACATGTTTTGGTTATTCCAAAAGGCGCTTACACTGATGTTGATGATTTTTCTAAAAATGCATCTAAAGATGAAATTGCTTCATTAATGCAAGCTGTAGCTGAAGTATGTAAAATTACAAAAGTATCTTTAACTGAAGGCGGTAATGGTTTTAGATTAATTGCAAATACTGGTCCAGATGGTAGCCAAGAAGTGCCTCACTTTCACTATCATGTTATGGGTGGTGAACCAATGGGTCTAAGAGGTTTAAGAAAAAATTAAAATGAAAAAAAGAGAGTTTTTAAAATTTCTTTTTAGTGCAACTTCTTTAATTTTTTTTTCAACATTTCCTAGCTTTTCGAAATCGCATAAAGGCAAATTTAAAGGAAAAAAGAAAAGTAGAAAAAAAGGTAAAAAAAAAAGAGAGTATTTTATAAATAATATCTATCCTAATTTAAATATAGATTCACCTCAGCATCAAAAATTAGAAGGTTTCGTTCAACCTAATACTATTTCATTAGAAATTTATAAAATGGCAGGAATATTACCAGGCCCTCCTATATCTGAAGATACAAAAATACAAAAAAAACGTGGAATGTTTAAAACAGGTTTAAAAGCAAAATTTTATAATAATAAAAAACTTGTAGTTTGCGATGATTGCTGGGCAATTGATTATTCCTATAAAAGAGACGGTAGACCTGCATATCACAAAGGGCGAGACCTACCTATGAAGTTTGATGAGCCGGTATTAGCAATGGCCGATGGTACAGTCGTGGGTTTATTTGAAAATTTGATGAGCAGAAAAGGTGTCGAAGTTGTTTTGAGGCATACACCTCAACAAAGTGGAACAAAATATTATATATATACTCAGTATACTCATTTTAATAAATGGCCCTTAGATTTAAAAATTGGGCAAAAAATTAAAGTTGGAGATGTCTTGGGTCCTAATGGAAATTCTGGAAAAAAAGGAAAAAAAGTAAGAAGACCAGCATTACACTTTGCAGCGTTTTATTCTAAGTCACCTAACTGGAGTTTTTTTAAAGGCGGATTTTTAGTTAAAGACGGTTATTGGATGGACCCAATTAGTTTTTACAGAAATGAGGAGCCATTTGATAATAAGTCTGTAAAAAAATTAAAATCTAAAGAAAAAAGTCCAACAATTGGATACAAAACTAAATCTGGAAAAATTTTACCAGAGGGTGCCAAAAAAGTTTGGCCTTTTGCATATGATGGCGTTTAATAATAAAAATTAGTTAATGAATATTCAAAGGTATTTTCTAGAGACAAATTCCAAATTAGATTTAATTCCTGCGGAATGTGGAATAGCAAATTTAAAAATTGAAGAGAGTGAAAAAAAAGATCCTCAGTTTTGTAAATTTTTATACCAAAAAATTGGAGAAGATTTTCATTGGAAAGATAGATTAGCCTGGTCCTTAAAAGAATGGGAGAATTATCTAAATCAATCCAAATTAAAGTTTTGTGTAGCCAAAGTTGGTGAAGATGTAGCTGGATTTTATGAATATTTAAATCATGAAGACAAAAAAGAAGTAGAGATATCTTATTTTGGAATTTTTAAAGAATACTTTGGCAAAGGACTTGGTGGTTATTTATTAACCCATGCATTAAGGTCTGGATGGAATCATAAACCCAATCGTATCTGGGTTCACACTTGTACCCTGGATCATCCTCACGCTTTAAGAAATTATATAGCAAGGGGCATGAATATTTTTAAAAAAGAAAAAGTAAGAGTTTAAAAACCGTAACTTGGTAAAATAAATTTCTCTTTAAATTCAGTATTTATTTTAGGGTTTATAATAGTAAATTTCACAGGTTCCTGATTATAGCTGATGGTCTCCCACCCTTTTAAAAGTTTTGTTTTTTTGTTAAAAAATATTTTAACGAATACACCATCTTCAGTTCTAATTTCGTAAAAATAATTATCATTTTGAGATCCTATTTTTGATTGATCAATAGATTTGAGATTTTCCAAGATTTTATTTTTATCTAGTACAATATTAAAAGCAGAGTTTTTTATTGGATATCTGTAAGATCTCTTAAATTTATGTTTAATAATATATAAACTATTATTTTTTACATAAATTTCTTTTCCTTCTTCACCAGTATAAATACATTTTAAATTACCGGGAAAGAGCAAGTAGCATTCACCCTTTTCATTTAAATTATTAGATTTCTGCTCAAATGAGAAAATGAGATTATTGGTTTCGTTTAGTTTTTTTGCAATATCATCAGTAATATTTGAAAAAGAATTAAATGGATAAAATATTATTAAAAATAAAATAATGAAAAATCTCATTACGGTAAAATTTCACGTTTACCAGTATGATTTGCAGGACTTATAATTTTTGCTTCTTCCATTTGATCAATAATTCTTGCAGCTCTATTATATCCAATTTGTAATTTTCTTTGTAAAAAACTGGTTGAAGCTTTGCCTTCATTTTTAATTAACCCAACTGCTTGATTAAAAAGCTCATCTTTATCAGATGAATCTAGCCCTCCCTCAGATACACTGTCATTATCCTCAACTTTAGTAATATCATCAATATAGGTTGGTGATCCTTGTGATCTTAAAAAGGTACTTACTTTTTCAATCTCAGAGTCTGAAACAAAAGGTCCATGAATTCTTATCATCCTACTTGCTGATGACATGAACAACATATCTCCTTTTCCTAATAGTTGTTCAGCTCCTTGTTCACCTAAAATAGTACGGCTATCTATTTTTGATGTCACTTGAAATGAAATTCGAGTTGGAAAATTAGCCTTAATTGTACCAGTAATCACATCAACACTTGGTCTTTGAGTGGCCATAATAATATGAATACCTGCAGCTCGAGCCATTTGTGCAAGACGTTGAATATAATTTTCAACTTGCTTTCCAGATACCATCATCAAATCTGCCATCTCATCAACAACAACAATGATGTAAGGCATAACTTTTTTACCTTCTTTTTTTGCTTTTTCGTTAAACCCTGAAATATTTCTGACTCCTTCTTCGGTCATTTTTCTGTAACGCGTTTCCATTTCTCTTACAGTCCATTTCAATGCTGAAGTTGCTTTTTTGGGTTCAGTAATAACCGGAGATAATAAATGAGGAATGCCTTGATAAACTGATAATTCTAACATCTTAGGATCAATTAAAATAAGTTTACATGTTTCAGGAGTATGTCGATAAAGTACAGACAAAATTAATGTATTGATACAAACTGATTTTCCAGATCCAGTTGTTCCAGCGATAAGTAAGTGAGGCATACTTACTAGGTCACCAACAATCGGATACCCAGCAATAGTTTTTCCTAAAGTAATTGGAATATTAATATTTGGATTTGCAAATTCTTTGCTTTCGATAATTTGTCTATAATTTACAGGATCAATTTCTTTATTTGGTATTTCTATACCTATCGTATTTTTTCCAGGGACAGGAGCTATTCTCGTAGATATTGAGCTAGTGCTTCTTGCAATGTCATCAGTGAGATTTACAATTTTAGAAGTTTTAATTCCTGCGGCTGGTTCAAATTCATAAAGAGTAACAACTGGACCCGGGCTTACTTTTTTAATTTTGCCCATGATACCAAAGTCTAAAAGCGTGCTCTCTAAAAATTTTGATAATTCTTTATGATCATCCGTTAAAGTATCAGAATTTTTATTACTTTTTGAGTGGTTCAGATAATCAGTTGGCGGCAGTTTGTATTCTCCAGACTTAAATGAAAAACTCTCTTTTGTATCCAAGGGAAGATTTGCCTGTGTCTCCATTGGTTTTGGCTTAAAACTTTTATTAATTGTAGGAATTAATTCTTCAGGTTCTTCTTGAACAACAGGTTGATCAATTGTCCCTGCCTTTTTAAATATGATTTTTAAAAATTTAACAGGCGCTATTAAAATTAAACCAATTTTTTTTAAAACTGTTACCCATTCTGAAAAATTTAAACCTAAACTTAATATAAAAAAAATTGTTCCAATAGTTAAAGATGAATAAGCAATAATTGAATTAAAGGTATAAAAATCTAAAGGAATAAAACTAATAAGGTAAGCACCTAAAAATCCTCCATTACCATTGTCAGGTAACCAAAAACTTTGATCAAATAATATTTTTAGGCCAAGTGAAAAAAACGAAAGGTAAATAACGATAAATAAAAATTTGAAAGTAATACTGGATACAGACTTTTGTATAATGATTAACCAACTCCAAATAAAAAAATTTACAAAAATTAAAAAACAAGAAAGACCAAAAGCCTGTAATAAAAAGTCTGATATATAAAAACTGTAATTCAACAAAACTAAATCTTCAGTTTTGCCTGGAGTAATCAGTGTAGCATTTTCTGGTGAGTAAGTTGCAACTGAATAAAGATAAAATATAGAAAATGTTAATATAGCAAGACCTGAGACTTCAATAAGTCTTAGTTTTAAAAAATTTAGTACTTTTTGTAGCATATTTAAAATTTAACGAATCAACCTTTGTTACTTTTTAACATTTTTTATAAGATTGATAAAAAATGGATAAAAAAATTATTCAAAAAATTGGTATTATTGGTGATGGTTTAACAGGCAATCTTGTTGCACTTGCCTTATTTAGACTGGGTTATCCTGTGGAGCTAGTTGGAAAAAAAGGTTTAAAGCCAAAGCCTTCTGTTGCCTCGATATCTATCTCAAATGATAGTTTTAACTTTTTAAAAAAGTTAAAATTAAAAAATTTGGAAAAAATTAGTAATCCAATCAATTCAATTAAGCTATATGAAAACCATAAAAATTATTTAGATCCAGATAGTATTTTCTACAACAAAACAAAAAAAATTCCTTTAAGCTATATTGTTTTAAAAGACAAACTTTATGAAGAGCTTTCTGGAGAAATTAAAAATCTAAAAATTAAAAAAGTTTTTTCAACTAACAAATATGCCCTAACTATTAATACTGTTTATAATGATACAAAGAAAAAAGATTTAAGTTGGGACTATAAAGAAGATGCTTTTACTTTTGTTATTAAACATGAAAAACTTTTAAATAACTGCTCAAGACAATTTTTTTTAAATGATGGTCCCCTAGCCTTTTTACCCATAAATCAAAATAGCACTTCACTTGTGTGGTCATTATCTAAAAATTCTGAGATGAGAAAAATAGTTAATTCTAAATTATCTTTGGAGAAGTATCTAAATTCGAATTTTTTGATTTATAAAAATGTTAAATTGAATTCAAAAATTGAAAGTTTTTCCTTAAAGTTTAATTTTTTAACATGTGGAATTGAGCCTAGAAAAATTAATATAGGAGATATAAGTCACCGTATTCATCCAATTGCTGGGCAAGGATGGAATATGACGGTGAGAGATATAAAGCAACTTTATGACGTCTATCAAGATAAGAAAAAATATGGTTATGATTTTGGAGACTTTTCATTACTTGAAGAATATGAAAAAAAAACAAAGATTAATAATTTTATTTTTGCATCTTCAATTGATTTAATAAGAAGAATTTTCAAATTCAATAATAACCAAATATCAAATTTAAGAAAAAGTGGTTTTAGGCAATTAGATAAATTTCCAGATTTAAAAAATGAGATAATAAAATTTGCTGATGAAGGCTTATCGCTCTGAAGCTAATAATTTTCTTTTCGTTTTAAGTCCACCTGGACCTGAATACCCCCCTAACCCACCATCTGAGCGAATTACTCTATGACATGGAATTTTTATAGGATAAGGATTTTTTCCTATTGCGTTGGCTACTGCTCTTACTGCTTTTGGTTTCCCCACAGCTCTTGCAACTTCTAAATATGTTTTAGTTTTTCCTTTTGGAATTTTCATTAGGTATTTCCAAACTTTAACTTGAAGCGGTGTTCCTTTTAATTTCATATTTGATATATTTTTATCATGAATTTCTATGCTCTATCAACTCCTCCTGGTGTATCAGGCATAGCTATTATTCGTGTTTCTGGAGATAGCGCTTTACAAATTGCAAATCAAATAACACGGACAGTTATTGATCAACCAAGATCAGCATTACTAAAATCTTTTTATGATCAAGAAGGTGAACTAATAGATGAAGGAATTTTAATTTGGTATCCAGAAGGTCAGAGTTATACCGGTGAGCATTTAATTGAAATTCACACACATGGAAGTAAGGCAGTTATTAATAAGTTGTTAGAAGATTTAGGTGATAGAAAAGATTGCAGATTAGCCGAACCAGGAGAGTTTACTAAAACTGCTTATCAAAACAACAGGATAAATCTTTATGAGGCAGAGTCTATTGCAGATCTCTTACAAGCTGAAACAGAAGCACAAAGAATACAAGCGCTAAGACTTAAAAATAGTAGTCCTAAATTTTTAGAGTGGAGAGAAACTATTCTTGATGTTTTAAGTAAGACGGAAGCATCTATAGATTTTTCAGAAGAAGATTTACCAGAAGGAATTCTAAAAAATAACGAAGAAAAAATTAAATCTATAGTTTCTGATATTGATGAAATGTTAGATGAAACTATGGGAGAGGTAATCAGAGATGGTTTTAAAATAGCAATAATAGGACCACCAAATGCCGGTAAATCCAGTTTTTTAAATTTATTAGTTAAAAGACAAGCTGCAATAGTTTCGAGTATTAAAGGAACCACAAGAGATATTATCGAGATAAAATATCATATTAATAATTACCCAGTGATTTTGACTGATACAGCAGGTATTAGGAACGCTAAAAACAAGATTGAAAAAACAGGTGTAGAATTGGCTCTAAATGCCAGCAAAGAGGCCAATTTAGATATTTTGATACTAGATGGAACGGAAAAGAAAATACCAAAAAATATTCAAAAATTGATTACAGCTAAGACGCTAATTATTCTTAATAAAAAAGATAAAAAAAGTTTTAATGCAAAAAAAATCATCAAAGAATTAAAAGGGTATAAATTTAAAGACTTAATAGAAGTTTCAATTAAAGATAAAACTGGAATTAACAAATTAAATTCAAGATTAAAAAAAATTGTATCTGAAATAGATACTGCGCAATCAACAACTTTAATTTCAAGAGCAAGACATAGAGCGCTATTAAAAAAATGCTCAAATAGACTTCATGATTTTCTTAAAATTAGTAAATCAGATGAAGTAGAAAAAGCTGCAGAAGAGCTTAGATTAGCATCGAATAACCTTGGTCATATTGTAGGTTTTGTTGGTGTAGAGGAAATATTAGGAAAAATATTTCAAGATTTCTGCATAGGAAAATAGTCGAATCTCTCTTGTAAAAAAATCTCTCAGTAATAGATTCCAGCAATGGAAAAATTTGACGTTGTTGTAATTGGTGCTGGACATGCAGGCTGTGAAGCTGCTGCTGCATCTGCGCGTATGAAAGTTAATACTGCTTTAGTTACAACAAATGAAAATTCAATTGGTGAAATGTCTTGTAACCCAGCTATAGGTGGATTGGGTAAAGGACATCTTGTTAGAGAGATTGATGCATTCGATGGTGTGATGCCAAAAGTTGCTGATGCATCCGGTATTCAGTTTAGATTATTAAATCGTAGTCGAGGACCAGCTGTTAGAGGACCGCGAACTCAGTCAGATCGTAAATTATACAAAAAATACATGAAAGAATGCCTAATAAGTCATTGTAATCTAAGCATTTTTTATGATCCTGTAATTAAATTTATTTTTAATGAATATGAAATTATTGGAGTAATTTTAAAGTCTGGAAAAGAATTAAGAGCAAAAAAAATTGTTTTAACAACAGGAACTTTTTTAAATGGTGTGATCCATATTGGTGATGAAATGAAACCAGGGGGAAGACATGGTGAAGATCCAACAACTGGTTTAAGTGAACAATTAAAAAAATTTAATTTAAATTTATCAAGATTAAAAACTGGAACACCACCAAGGTTAGATGGTCGTACAATTAATTTTGAAATTTTAGAAGAACAAAAGGCAGATGATGATCCTTATTTTTTTTCAGTAGATACAAAAAAAATTAATGCAGATCAGGTCTCATGTTTTATGACCTATACGAATGATGAAGTTCATAAAATTATTGAAAAAAATTTAAAACGTTCAGCAATGTATAGTGGTAATATTAAAAGTGTTGGTCCCAGATATTGTCCTTCTATTGAAGATAAAATTGTCAAATTTAAAGAAAAATCTAGACATCAAATTTTCCTAGAACCAGAAGGATTAGATGACCATACAATTTATCCAAATGGTATTTCTACTTCCCTACCAGCAGATGCACAGGAGGAATTATTGTTTAAAATCAATGGCTTATCTAATGTTAAGATGATTAGACCAGGTTATGCTATTGAGTATGATTATGTTGATCCAAGAGAGCTCAATGCCACTTTAGAATTAAAAAAAATCAAATCATTATTTTTAGCTGGTCAAATTAATGGAACAACTGGTTACGAAGAAGCTGCAGCTCAAGGTTTGATTGCAGGTATTAATGCTGCACTTCAAAGTAAAAATAAAAAACCATTTACCTTAGATAGGTCACAAGCATACATAGGTGTTATGATTGATGATCTTATAACAAAGGGTGTTGCTGAACCTTATCGTATGTTTACATCGCGTGCTGAATATAGATTAACTTTACGAGCTGATAATGCAGATTTAAGATTATCCTCTATAGCGAAAGATTTAGAAATATTAAGTGAGTCAAGATTACAAAATTTTGAAAAAAAACTCGAAAATATTAATAAACTTAAAGTTCAATTGTCTTCCAGGTCTTTTACCCCTAATGAGGCAGATAAACATGGCATAAAAATCTCAAAGGACGGTATTAAAAGAAATGGCCTAGAGCTTCTAAGGTATAAAGGCGTTACTTTTGATAAATTAAAACCAATTTTTGGTCTTGGTGATTATGATCAAGATGTTATTGAGCAAATTGAGATAGATAATCATTACTCTGGCTATTACGCTAAGCAAGAGGATGATATTGAGATATTTAAAAAGGATGAAAACATGAAAATCCCTGAAAATATTGATTATTCAGCAATTAGCGGACTTTCTAACGAGATTAGGCAGAAATTAGAGCTTATTAGGCCTAAAACTTTCGGTCAGGCCTCAAGAATTGAGGGTATTACTCCAGCGGCTATAAATCTTCTATTAACGTATTCTAAAAGGTATAATTTTAAGCATACTGCTTAAATGATTCGATCAAATTATTTTGATAAGTGTGTTTCACGTGAAACATTAGGTAAAATATTAAAATACCACGAATTTTTGATAGAAAATAATCAAAAACTATCATTAATATCAAAAAGTACTGAAAAAGAGGCTATAGAGAGACACTACGTAGACTGTGCTCAAATCATTAAATATTTAGATAAATCAGATAAAAGTATTCTGGATATAGGTTCTGGCGCAGGTCTGCCAGGTATTATTTTGGATGTAATTAAGAAAGACCATAATTTAAACTTTTCAACACATCTTGTTGAAAAAAGTCCAAAAAAGTCGAATTTTTTGAAAGAAGCAAATAGTTTTCTTGATCTTGATATTAAAATACATAACTGTGACGTAAAGCAGATGGAAATAAAAAATTTTACTACGCTTGTAAGCAGAGCTTTTAAGCCAATGAAAGAATTTTTTAATATAATTAATCAATCACAAATAAAATTTAAAAAAATTATTTTAATGAAGGGTGAAAAGTTCATGGATGAATTTATTGAAGCAAAAAAATATTTTGAAATAAATTGTGAGTACCATGAAAGTATCACAAATCCGGGTTCGAAAGTTTTTGTAATAAAAGGTGTATCTAAAAATTAAATGACAAAAACAATTTCCATAATAAATCAAAAGGGCGGTGTTGGAAAAACTACATCGACAATTAACCTTGGGTATGCGTTAGCATCTAGCGGGCAAAAAATTTTAGTCATAGATTTAGACCCCCAAGGAAATGCATCCACGGGCTTAGGAATTGATAGAGGCAAAAGAGAAAAAACAATTTATGAATTTTTAGTTAATAGAAATGATGATCCAAATTCATTTATCTCAAAAACTAAAACAGAAAATTTAGATATTATATGTGCAAACGAAGATCTTTCAGGTTTTGAAACTGAGGTTGCTGATGATAGTAAAAGAGCCTTCTTTTTAAGGGATGTTTTAGACCAAATTAAGCAAAAAAGTCAATATAATCATATACTTATCGATTGTCCACCTTCCCTAAGTTTACTGACTATTATGGCCTTAGTTGCCTCTGATACAGTAATTATACCGTTGCAGACAGAATTTTTTGCATTGGAGGGTGTTTCACAACTGATCAAAACAATTGAAAGAGTAAAAGAAAATTTAAATAAAAATTTATCAATACAAGGTGTAATTTTAACTATGTATGACAGAAGAAATAAACTCTCTAGTCAAGTTGAACAGGAAGCAAGAAAATATTTTGGCTCAAAAGTTTATAAAACTGTCATACCAAGAAATGTTAGAATTTCAGAGGCACCATCTCATGGAATGCCAGTAATTGTTTATGATAAAAATAGTTCTGGGTCGATTGCCTATCAAGAATTATCTAACGAAATTTTAAATGGAAGTTATGCCGCATGATTAAAGCAAAAGGTTTAGGTAAAGGTTTATCTGCATTATTAGGCGATAGTAACAATGATGAGAAAAAGAATGTTGTTGAACTTTCAAATGTTAAAACAGATAAAACACCAATTCATCTTTTAGTTCCTAATCAATATCAACCAAGAAAAAATTTTGACAAAAAACAACTTGATGAACTTGCAACATCTATCAAAACACGAGGAATTATTCAGCCCATAGCTGTCAGAAAATCAAAAGATGGTAAGTTTGAAATTATAGCTGGAGAGAGAAGATGGAGAGCTGCCCAGCTGGCAAAAGTCCATGAGGTTCCAACAGTTTTACTTGATGCAGATGACGAATTAGCCGCTGAATTCGCGGTTTTAGAGAACGTTCAGAGGGAGGGCCTAAATGCGTTAGAGGAAGCAGAAGGGTATCAAACTTTGATCGATAAATTTAGTTACACTCAAGACAAAATCGCTGACATGATAGGGAAGAGCAGGGTGTATATCGCTAATACGCTAAGATTAAAAAGACTTCCTAATGAAATTCAAGATATGATTACAAATGGTCTGCTCACACCAGGACATGCTAGATCTTTAATTGATGTAAATAATAATATTGAGCTAGCAAAGGAAATTATTAATAAAAATTTATCTGTAAGACAAGCTGAATTACTCAGCAAAAAAAATGCAACCTTTTCTAAAAAAATTAAAATTAGAAATATTGATCCTAATATTAAAGATTTAGAGAATTCATTAGAACAAAAAACAGGTATGAAAGTTATTATTTATAATAAGAAAAATAATAAAGGTAAAATTACTTTCGAATATAAAGATCTAGATCAATTAAATCAGCTTGTTGCTAATGTTAAAAGTAAGTATTAGTTAATACCCTTTTCGTTACAATATCTAAAAGGAACTTGTTAAAAATTGTTTCGGCTATCTCGTAGTTAAGTTTACACAGTATTTCGATTTCATTTATTTTGTCTAATAATGTATCTAATTCGTTTTTATTCCATTTAGATAATTGTGTTTGGATAATGTTTTTTTCTTTCCAGAAAATTGGTGGTTTATAGGTATCAACTAGTACCGCAATTTTAGTTTCATTTTCATTATATTCATAAATATCAATTAGCTTGTTTATTTTGTATTTTAGTGGACCAAGCACTTCATTAAAATTTATTGAAAAATGATAAAAACTTGAGAGTATTTTATTTAATGCTTTTTTGTCACCTGACAATAAAGCGTTAGATATTTCAAAAGCATCAAAAGAAGATGTAGTGTTAAATAGTGAAGAAAATGTTTCACTGTCTAACTTTTTATCTTTTGTAATAAGCTCTAATTTTTCCAATCCACTATTGATGTCATTTCGATTAAGTTTATTAATATTAAATAATTGATCTATGGCTTCATAGGGAACTTTTATACCAAATTTTGTTAATCCATTTCTAAGCAAAGATTGTAGGGTTTTTTCATCATCTTCGTAACATGCAATACAAGATATTATTTTTTCTTTTTCAGCTTTATTTCTTAAGCTATTTTTTTTTGTAAGGTTATTAGTAACTAGAATTAATTTTTTATCTATCTCTGAAAAATTTATGTAATCTAATAGTTTATCCGACGCTTCTTGAATAATTAAAATTTCTTTTTCACCAAACAAGCTATCTTGATTTAAATAATTATCTAATATTTCAATATCTTTTAATAATTCATCTTCTTTAATAAATTTTGTTTTGAATTCATTTTTTTTAAAAACTTGAGTTAATTTATTTAGGATTTCGGTTTTTAAATGAAAATTTTCACCATAAATTAAATTTATTTTGTAATCTGAAAAAAGTTTTTCATAGTTAATTGAAAAACTTTTAATTATCATTGTTGGCTAGATATGATTTTTGCCCTAACGGCAAAAGTAAGTTGTTGAATTAAATTTGTAATAATATTTTCTTTTTCAATTCTTTTAACTTCGTCATCTGTAGATACGTTGTTTGTTACACTTACTACTCTTCCATCACTTAGGCTTTCTCCACCAATTTGTTTACCTTTGTTATCAAAAATTTGAAAATTAATTGTGACCGTAACTTCTTCCTCCGTTGTTATTCCTGCAGTATTTTTGGTTACAGAAGCAGAACTCTCTCCAATATTTATTTTTAAAGAATAAGCATCTTTCAATGCTTTATTGATTGGCATATTAAGGTTACTTTTTAGATAATATATTAGCCCACTTGGGCCCGAGTAATCAATTTTATTTATTTTAATATCGCTAAGATCAACATTTTTTAACATTGGCGAGAAGCCGCACGATGTTAAAAAAAGTAAAGTAATAAAAATATAAAACTGTTTAAACATTTTCATTTAATGACAATATTAACTAATTTATTCTTAACGTATATCTTTTTTATGATATTTTTTCCTGATACTAAGTTTTTAACATTTTCAATCTCTAAACACTCGTTAAATATCTTTTCTTCACTCTGGTCAGGTTCTGCATCAAGTAATGCTCTTTTTTTACCATTAATCTGAATAACAATGTTGATTTTGTCTTCTTTGATTAATTTTTCATCATATGTTGGCCATGCTGATATGTGAATTTCTTTGTTACCATAGTTTTTTTCCCAACATTCAGACGCTATATGAGGTGTAAAAGGATATATTAAAACTAAAAATTCTTTGAACATTTTTTTAAATAAAATTTTTTCTGATTTCTTTTCATGCAATTTTTTAGATAGAAAGTTTAAAAACTCATAAAATTTGGCGACTGCCACATTAAAATGAAAGTTTTCGATATTGTACGTAATTTCTTTAACGAGTTTATTTATTAATTTTTCACATTGATTAATTTCTTCGTCATTTAATTTATTTTTTTCCTCAATATTTTGTATCATTTCAGAAATTGTCCAAATTTTTTGAATAAACTTATAAGATCCAGAAATACCTTCATCACTCCATTGAATATCTCTTTCTGGCGGACTATCAGATAAAACAAACCACCTTACTGCATCTGCACCATAAAGATTAATTACTGTTTGAGGATCAACTACATTTTTCTTTGATTTAGACATGGACTCTGAGGGTCCAACTTTAATTATCTCTTTGCTATTTTTATCAAAGAATTTACCGTTTTCTTCAATTACATCTTCAGGAAAAACCCATTCGCCTTTCTCATTTTTGAAAGTTTTGTGGCAAACCATACCTTGTGTGAATAGGCCTTTGAATGGTTCTTTGATTTCAAGGCTAGTATCTTTCGTAATTGCCCTTGTAAAAAATCTTGAATAAAGCAAATGTAAAATAGCATGCTCTACTCCACCAATGTATTGATCAACTGGCATCCAGTATTTTGCATCATCGATTGAAAATCCTTCTTTTGAATTATCACTTGAACAAAATCTTAAAAAGTACCATGATGAATCTACGAAAGTATCTAGTGTATCGGTTTCTCTTATTAATTCTTTTCCAGTTTTAGAACACTTAACCTTTTTCCAATTTGGATGTCGATCTAATGGGTTACCTGGTTTATCAAAATTAATATCTTCAGGAAGTTTTACCGGAAGCTCATTTTCTGGGACTGGTATAGCCTCACCTTTTTCATCATACATTACAGGAATAGGACAACCCCAATATCTTTGTCTTGAAATTCCCCAATCTCTTAATCTAAATGTTGTTTTTGCTGTTCCAAATTTATTCTTTTCAATTTCCTTGATGACTTTAGCTTTTCCTTCCTCAACACTAAAATTATTTAAAAAATCTGAATTAATAATTTTTCCATCACCGGTGTATGCTTCATTTTCAATTTTAAAATCAGAAGCTTTTTGTTCTTTTGGAAGTATGACTGGCGTTACTTCTAATTTGTATTTGTTAGCAAAATCTAAATCTCTTTGATCATGAGCAGGACAGCCAAAAATTGCACCTGTTCCATATTCCATTAGAACAAAATTTGAAAAGAAGACTGGTAAAGTTTTACCCTTAATAAATGGGTGCAAAACTTCGAAATCAGTTTTAAACCCAAGCTTTTCTGTTTTAGCTATCGCTTCGTCTGTATTTCCTGTTTTGTAACAAGCCTCTTTAAAGTTCAAATATTTTTCATTATTTTCATATTTTTTTGATAAAGGGTGATCAACAGCAAGAGCTATGAAAGATGCTCCGAAAATAGTGTCTGGTCTAGTTGTAAATACAGTAATTTTTTTATTATCATTTTTAATTTCAAAATTTAGCTCACATCCAACTGATTTACCGATCCAGTTTTTTTGCATAATTTTTACTTTTTCGGGCCATTCATTAAGAGTATTTAATGATGCATCTAGATCATCTGCAAAAGCTGTGATTTTAAAAAACCATTGTGAAAGTTTTTTTTGAATAACTTGAGCACCAGATCTCCAGCCTTTACCATCTATAACTTGTTCATTAGCTAAAACTGTATTGTCTACCGGGTCCCAGTTAACTAAACTTTCTTTTTTATAAACTAATCCTTTTTTTAAAAGATCAAGAAAGAATTTTTGTTGATGCTTGTAATAATCATCATTACAGGTTGATATCTCTCTTCCCCAGTCAATTGAAAACCCAAGTAATTTTAATTGACTCTTCATGGTCTCTATATTGTTTAATGTCCAGTCTTTAGGGTGAAGTTTTTTTTGCATAGCTGCATTTTCTGCTGGCATTCCAAAAGAGTCCCAGCCCATAGGATGTAAAACATTAAAACCTTTTAATCTTTTGTAATTAGCGATGACATCTCCTAAAGTATAATTTCTGACGTGACCCATATGAATTTTACCTGATGGATAAGGAAACATTTCAAGGCAGTAGTATTTAGGTTTATCTTTTGACTTCGAAGCTTGAAATACTTTGTTTTTATCCCAATATTCTTGCCATTTTTTATCGACTACTGAAGGGTTAAACTTTTCTAGGTGCATGAGGTGAATTTACTTATTTAAAGGTTTGTAGCAATTAAATTAAGATAGGAAATGAAGTCTTTTTTCATTTTTTTATCAATCATACTTATTGATGAAAAACCTCTTCCTTTAAGAAGAATTATTTTTTTTATGTTTTTTTCATTAATGCCACCTAATGCATGGATGTGTATCTTCGAAAATTTTAACATTAAGTTTTGATAAAAATTCAAGCCTTTACCAATTTTGTTCGAGCCTGAATAAGTATTAAAAATAGGCGAGATAAAGATTTCTTTGCAGCCTTGGCTAATTTTTTTACGTAATTCAATTTCATTATGAGCAGAACCAATAAGATGTAGACTTGATTTTAAATATTTTTTTTTGTTATTAAAACTAGGTATATATAAACCATAAGACCTAAGTTTTATGGCTAACCTTTCGTCATTAGAAATATAGAGTTTAAAATTCCTTTTTTTGCAATAATCTTGAAGTTTGAAAGCATTACTAAGGTAATCAGTTTTTTGGTAATTTCTGTAAATAATATTTATATTCTTTAGTTGATTAAGATTTTCTTTTTGAATATCGTTTAATTCATTAATATAGAAAAAAATTTTAAACATTTTTATGAGTATAGTACAAAATTTAGAAAATATTAAAAAAGAATTGGTTTCGAATAATATCAATTCGAAAATTATTGCAGTAAGTAAAACATTTGAATTGTCCCACATACAGCCCCTTATCGATCATGGGCATTTAGCCTACGGAGAAAATAAAGTTCAAGAGGCTAAAAGAAAATGGGAAGAGCTTTTAAAAATAAATAACAATATTCAACTTCATCTTATTGGCGGCTTACAAACAAATAAATCTAAAGACGCTGTAAAGTTGTTCCATTATATTCACTCAGTAGACAGAGAAAAGTTAGTAGACACACTTGCCTCAGCTGAAACAAATCTGAATTTAAAAAGAAAATATTTCTTACAAGTTAACACGGGAGATGAAGATCAAAAATCTGGTGTAA
The DNA here is from genome assembly GCF_052047895.1 of Candidatus Pelagibacter sp. HIMB1517. Classification (NCBI taxonomy): domain Bacteria; kingdom Pseudomonadati; phylum Pseudomonadota; class Alphaproteobacteria; order Candidatus Pelagibacterales; family Candidatus Pelagibacteraceae; genus Candidatus Pelagibacter; species Candidatus Pelagibacter sp. HIMB1517. The sequence goes on along the minus strand of NZ_JBNAIW010000007.1, from coordinate 57,123 downwards.
GCATAGAAAATACAGAACAGCTCTATAATTATGCTCAAAAAAAAATAGATATTATAGGCTTAATGTGCATTCCTCCAGTAGAGGAGGACTCAAAAAAACATTTTGAAATTTTACGTGAGTTATCGATAAAGCTAAATTTAAAAGAGCTTAGTATGGGCATGAGTCACGACTATTTAGAGGCTGGAGCAAATGGAGCGACTTATGTAAGAGTTGGAAGTAAAATTTTTGGAGCAAGAGGCTAGGTAAGAATTTTAATCTTTGTACTTTTTTTTAAGGTTTTTAAAATCTCAATTAAATCTTTTTTCTTTAAACCGATACATCCCATTGTGCCTGTATAATTTTTTCTAGCTAAATGAATAAAGATTGCGCTACCTTTATTTTTTTTAACAGGTCTAACATTATAATTAATAACTATAATTATATTATAAAGATTATCTTTTCGAAAAAGCTTTTCTTTACTTTTATCATTTGTAAAAATTAGTTTGTTATAAGATTTATTTGCAGAATCATCACACCATGCCATATTCTTTTTGATAATGACTTTTTTTAGTTTGGTTTTCAGGTTTTTAATTTTGTCTTTTCGATAAAACACTTGTCCAAGAGAAAAAACTCCTGCGGGCGTTTTTTTATCACCTTCTTTTTTATTTTTAGTAATACCGCGTTTTCCTAAAGCACATTTATAAAGCTTTTTATTGTGCATAAGCGTGCCGTTTTTATTTACTATAATCATATAAATTTATATTTTATTGTTATGCAAAATTACTCAATCATTACCGTAGGGTCACCTGTTTTTTTTGAGTGTATGCAGGAGCAGAAAACTGAGTATAACTTACAGAATCTCAAGAGTTTCAAGGAAGTTAAAGAGATATTAAAAACCCCATTGATAGATGTTTATGTATTTTTGTTTTTTGTTGATGATTTGGAAAAATTAGATTTAAAAGAATTAAAAAAAATTAAATATCCAAAAATTTTTTTCTCTAAAAAAAGCGAAAATTTTAAAACTATTAAAAAAGATAATGTGCTAAGTAGTTTTTTAGAGCTTCCTGTTAATTATCAGGATTTAGAAAAAATTATTAAACTTGCGATTTTAAAATTTAAATTTTTATTCCAGTCCAAAGTAGAAATTGGAAAATATAATTTAGATAAAAATGAGAGAACTATTTCATATGGAAAAAAATCTGCAAAATTAACTGAAAGAGAATTGGATATTATTTTATATTTATCTGGGAAAAAAGAGGGGGCAACTAAGCAAGAAATTATGAAAGATATTTGGTCTCATGGAGAAGAGATTGATTCACATACTTATGAAACTCATCTTTATCGATTAAGACAAAAATTACAAAGCAAACTTAGTGATAAAAAATTCATTTCGGTAGAAGATGGAAAATATTTCATTTCTTCATGAATGATCTATTTATAGTTTTAGGTAATCAGCTTTTCCAACCTAAGTATTTCAAAGATTACAAATCATCTTTATTTTTCTTAGCTGAAGACTTTGAGCTTTGTACATACGAAAAACATCATAAACAAAAAATTACATTTTTTCTCTCCTCAATGAGATCATTTAAGGATGAGCTAGAACAGGTGGGTTACAAAGTTATTTATCATAAAATTGAAGATAAAGAATTTAAAGATGATTATGTAAAAAAATTAGCAAACGTAATAAAAAATAAGAAAATTAAAAATGTTAATTTCTTTGAAATTGAAGACAAGCCTTTTGAAAAAAAAATTGTTTCATATCTTAAAAAGGAAAAAGTAGATTATAAGATACTCAAAACACCAATGTTTTTAAGTAGTAGAGACGATTTTATAAGTTACCTTGGAAAATCTAAAAAACCTTTCATGGCTAATTTTTATAAAATTCAGAGAACAAAATTTAATATTTTAATGAATAAAGATGGAAGTCCAAAGGGTGGTAAATGGAGTTTTGATAGCGAGAATAGAAAAAAATTACCAAAAGATATAAAACTGCCCAAGCAACCAACTTTTAAAGAAACAGAGCACACAAAAAAATTAAAAAAAATTATAAATGAAAAATTTCCAAAGCATCCTGGTGATACTAATCAATTTTGGATTGGAACAACTCGAAAAGATGCAAAATTAGTTTTAGATAATTTTTTAAAAAATAAACTCAAATTATTTGGTGATTATGAAGATGCTGTTGACCAAAGAGATAATATTTTGTTTCATAGCGCTCTAAGTCCATTTATTAATAATGGTTTTATTACACCTCAAGAAATTTTAGATGAATTAACTAAGTTTGAAAAAAAAGTGAGTATAAATTCTTATGAAGGTTATTTAAGACAGGTAATAGGATGGAGAGAGTTTATGCGAGGTATTTATCAAAACTTTGATGATAAAATGCAAAAATCAAATTTTTTTAATCATAAAAATAAGATGAAAAATTCTTGGTATGAAGGTACCACAGGCCTAGACCCATTAGATCATGCTATTAAAAATGCTAAAGATTATGCATGGTCTCATCATATTGAAAGATTAATGATTTTATCAAACATCATGAACCTTTGTGAAATTGAACCAAGGCAAGTTTATAAATGGTTTATGGAAATGTTTATGGACTCCTCGGAGTGGGTAATGTCACCCAATGTTTATGGCATGGGTTTATTTAGTGACGGTGGTACCTTTGCAACAAAGCCATATATTTGTGGATCAGCTTATTTCCTTAAGATGATGGACTTTAAAAAAGGTCCTTGGTGTAACATTATGGATGGTTTGTATTGGAGATTTATAGATAAAAATAAGAAATTTTTTCTTAAAAATCCGCGTTTATCAATGATGGTTAGAATTTTAGAAAAAATGAAACCTGATCGAAAAAAAGAAATATTTTCAGCCGCAAATACATTTATAAAATCAAATACGTTATGAAAAAAAGAAATCCTATCGCAGAGGATTTGAGATCACCAAAATATAAAAAAAGAATTGTTAAGCCAAAAAAAGGAAAAGGCAGTTTTAAACGTAAAAAAAAATAGTTTAAAATTTATTGTTTTCTTTAACTGATTTTGATGCGAGCCAAATGATTAACGGAATTATTCCTATAACTGTTAAAGAAATTAACTGCCACCACCCAGATTTATTAACATCATGTAATCTTCTACATCCAGCAGCTATTGAAGGCAAAAAGGTTAACATGGAGAAAAATGCATTAATAAAAAGTATTCCATCTGGGTCTTTTCTAAAAATACTTACATCAATAAAATAGGTTAATACCGAAACAATAAAAGTAAATAAGTAGAAATACCAATATTCTTTTCTTTGTGCTCGTCCTTTGAAGGTACTATATTTTTTAAAACAAATAATAGTTTGGTCTGCAAAATCAAAAACTTTTGGAAATTTTTTTACATATTTTTTGTATTCATTTTTTTTAGTAGCGGCAACAAAGACTAAGATTAAAATTCCTGCTACAGCTAGTAGAAATAAATTGAATAATGTAAAATTATCGTCATTTCTTCTCTTTTTAGTTTTTGGCTTATAGTAAGTTTTTGGTTTTGAGTATGTACTTGGTTTTTGATTATATGTTTTTTTTTTAACAACTGGTTTGCCGTATTCACATCTAGAAAAACCACTTCCAGCAACGTCAAGATTTAGGTCACCAACATACATTTTCACTGACACCACACCAAAAGGTTTTAGATATTTCCTTACCTTTTGTTCTTTCATGACTTTTTTGCCTTTTGACCAAAGACCTACGCTGTAAATTGTAATTTGCTTGTCAGTTTTATTTTTAAAGGTCCATTTTTGATATTTGGCTCTTGATTTACTAACTTGATAGTTTGATGAAAAATTCGATGTATAAAACCAAGTCCTATCCATGTCGTGACCACAATGATCAGCTAAGCTGTTAGAGGTAAATTGAATAGAAAAAAATAATAATAGTATAATTATTTTATTTTTCATTTTTAAAGGATATCACCGATAGACTTTTTTGCAAAATACTGTACTTATCTATTAGTTTTCAGGGGCGGCTTAGCCTGAGATGAACCCTTTAAACCTGATCCAGATAATGCTGGCGGAGGAAGAAAACATATGAACACGATTTTAATTATTTCACTTTTTGTAGTTTGCTTAGGATTTATGTCCTTTGGTTATTATGTATCTAGAGGTAAAATCTCACAGTCTGCTTTTTTAGTCAGTGACCGAAACGTTAATGTCTTTGGATTAACTTTTAGTTTAACTGCATCTTGTTTTGGAATATGGATTTTAATTGGTCCTGCAGAAGCATCAACCTGGGGCGGAGTAGGGGCTGTAATTGGTTATGCAGCAGGTCAAAGTTTTGTATTTTTATACTTTTCTAAAATTGGTGAAAAGATTAGAAAAATTTTGCCAAACGCCAAAAGTTTAACTGAAGTTATTGAAAAAAGGTACGATCAAAAAGTTTTAAAATTAATTTTAATTTTAACTATACTTTATCTTTATGTTTACTTTTGTGCTGAAGTTACAGCAATTTCAAAAGTTGTTAATTTAATTTTAGGTACTCCTTTATGGTTAACTGCAGCTTTGACTATTATCTCTACATTAATTTATTCGTTAAAAGGTGGTCTAAAAATATCTATCATTACAGATAAACTTCAGTTCTGGATTATCATAATTTTCTTATTAATTATTTTTATAATTTTAAACCAAAAAATAGATTTTCTTTCTCCAAGTTTGATTACAAGTAAATCTTCAAATTTAAGTATTGGTTTTGGAGGATTTACTGCTGGTCTTACTTTTTTTATTGCTGTTTTTGCAACTAACTTATTTGATCAAGGGATTTGGCAAAGAGTTTATGCATCTAAGAATATTGAAGTCTTAAAAAAAGGATTTATTGCAGCATTTTGTATTGTTTTGATAACTATTTTACTTTTAGGATTAGTTGGAATTTATGCTTCTCTAAATGGAAAGATAAAAGATCCAAGTACTATTATTTTCTCTTTATTAGTTAACAAAGAGTATTTGTTATTAAATTTAGTTATTTTAATTTTATCATTAACGTTAGTTTTAAGTAGCTTGGATACTCTAATTGCAAGTGTCTCAAGCCTTTTTGTTATTCATTCAAATAAATTTATTAAAAAGAAAAATATTAATAATTTTTATATTACTGGCGGCATAATTTTAGCAGGCTCTGCTTTTTATATTTCATCAAAAGGAATGAGTGTTTTGTACTTATTTTTACTGGCTGATTTATTATGTTGTGCTGCTGCAATTCCAATTTTTTATGGTTTTTATAATAAAAAAATTAAACATCATGATGTATTTAAAGCAATTATTTTTGGAATAACTTTAGGTTTATTTTTATTTCCAAGTTTAGATTTTTCTAAAAGTTTATTAGTTGGAATTTTGTTTGATAAATCTATGTTCCCAGCGATAATTTCTAATCATTTATTATTTTGGTCTTTTGCTATTGCTTTGTGCTCACCAATTTTTTTAATAATAAAAAGGTAATTTAATTTAGTCTAACCGAGCACCAATTTTTTGTATAATTTTTGAAGCCATTTCAGTTCCTAACTTCAAACTTTCATGTGGGTTTTTATTATTAGTAAACCCATGTAAAAAACCAGCAGCAAATAAATCACCTGCACCAGTAAGATCTACAATATTCAAGTTTGATTTAGCATGAGCTTCAGACACATCGTTTCTTTCTATAGCAACAGAGCCTTTATCAGAACGCGTTACAATAAAAAGTTTATTAAGTGATTTTCCAAATTCAATAACCTCATCAAAATTTTTAGCATCAATTAAAGACATTGCTTCTTTTTCATTTGCAAAAATAATATCTAATTTATTTTTTACTAAATTTAAAAAACTATCTTTGTGTCGGTCAACACAAAAAGGATCAGAAAGAGACATTGCTGATTTTTTTGCAGCTGACAAAGCTTTTTCAAAAGCTTTTGTTGGACCACCTTCATCCCATAAATATCCTTCTAAGAAAGTAATTTCAGCGTTTTGAATTGCATTTGTATCAATATCATTATCATCAATTTGGCCTGCAATTCCTAAAAAGGTACACATTGTTCTCTCAGAATCTGGAGTGATCAAAATTAAACAAGTTCCTGTAGGAATGTTTTCTTTTTTAACATTGTAAAAATAATCTACATTTTCTTTTTTAAGACCATCAATATATTTATGGCCAAGATCATCATCATTAACTTTACCAATAAACGAAACATTATCTCCTAATTGAGACATCCCAACAATTGAGTTTGCAACGGATCCGCCAGATACTGTACTTTCAATTTTTAAATTAGATAACAGACTTTTAAATTCTTGTTCATCAACCAGTTTCATAGTTCCTTTCGTAAGAGCGTGATCTTTAATAAATTGATCATCAACTTTACAAAGTACATCTACAATGGCGTTACCTATTCCTAATACTTTCATCCTTTAAGCTTTCTTAGTTAAAATTGGCTTTTTTCTTTTTGGGTTGCACTGTGTACATATTTTACATTTCAGACCAAAGCAATCCCTAGCTTTACAATATTCCCTACCATAAAAAATAATTTGCAAATGTAGTTTATTCCAGTGTTTTTTTGGAAATAGTTCTTTTAAATCCTTCTCAGTTTGAACTACATTTTTTCCATTCGTTAAACCCCACCTTTGTGCTAACCGGTGAATATGAGTATCTACTGGGAAAGCTGGATAACCAAATCCCTGAGACATGACTACACTAGCAGTCTTATGTCCAACACCTGGTAATGCTTCAAGTTCTTCAAAAGTTTTGGGCACTTTTCCTTTATGCTTATCAAGCAGAATTTTTGATAAGCGATAAACACTTTTTGATTTCATTCTAAAAAGACCAATCTTTTGAATGAGTTTTTCTATTTTTTTTTGACCTAATTTTACAAAATGTTCTGGTTTATTATATTTTGGATAAATATCTTTTGTAACATTATTAACATTTAAATCTGTACATTGAGCAGAAAGTAATACCGAAATTAGTAAAGTAAAATTATTCGTATGAGTTAGAGGGGAAGGTGTTTTTGGATAAAGTTTATTAAGTTCCCTAAGTATTATTTTTGCTTTATCTTTTTTTTCAACTTTCACAAAAGATTATTTAATACCTAAAACATGGTGCATATTATATAAACCAGGTTTCTTGTTTGCTAACCATTTAGCGGCACCTATTGCGCCTTCTGCAAATAAATCTCTTGAATGAGCGGTGTGTTGAATTTCTAATTTTTCCTGCTTATTTTCAAAAATGACAGAGTGTGTTCCAGGAATTTTTCCTTTTCTAACAATATAAAAATTTAGCTTATTAGATTTTCCTTTGCCTTTTTTATTTAAAAATATTTTTCCTTGTATTTGTTTTAGACTTTTAGATTTACCCTCTGCTACAGCATGACCTAGCATTAATGCAGTGCCTGATGGATAATCAATTTTTTTTATATGATGAGCATCATGAACTTCCATTTGATAATCACTCATAAATCCCTTTGATAAAATTTTTGATACAAATTGCATTAAATTAATACCAAGGCTCATATTTCCGGATTGTAAGATTGCAATTTTTTTAGATGCTTTTTTTATTGCATCCCAATGTTTTTTTTGAAATCCAGTTGTTCCAATAATTACTTTTTTCTTATGTTTGACTGCCAGCTTCAATACTTCAAGAGTACAATTTGGTCTTGTAAAATCTATGACAACATTTGTACCTTTAAAAGCTGCATCTGTATTTTTTTGGTATTTAATCTTTCCCTTTTTAAATTCTTTATATTCAGTTGCGGAATATAATTTTAATTTTTTATCTTTTTGGGTTTGCTTGATAAGTAGCTGACCCATACGGCCTAAGCCGCCTGTAATTGTAATATTTATTTTTTTCATTAATTAATGCTTTCCCAAAATTTCTTTGCTTTTTTTATAAAACTTTGATTTTCAGGATTATTTTTAGAATCTTCTAAATCTTTAAACTTTTCAAGTAATTCTTTTTGTTCAGCATTTAATGAAACTGGTGTTTCAACTTTAATTTGAAGATATAGGTCACCATACCCACCACCTCTTAACATTGGCATTCCCTTGTCTCTTAATCTTAATTGTTTTCCAGATTGTGTACCCGCTGGAATTTTTACTTTAGATCTTGATCCATCAATGTTTGGTACTTCAATTGATGTACCAAGAGCAGCGTCTGCTAAAGAGACAGGAAGCTCGTAAAATAAATTTTCTTCCTCTCTCTCAAAGAGTTCATGCTTTCTAACCTGTATATAAACATATAAATCTCCATCTGCGCCGCCTTTAGAACCTGCCTCTCCTTTTCCAGATAGTCTCATTCTTGTTCCATCGTCTACACCTTTTGGAATTTGAATTGATAATGTCTTTTTCTTTTTTTGTGTTCCAAACCCACTACAATCTTTGCATGGACTTCCAACAACTTCTCCTTCACCTCTACAGTCAGGACAAGTTTGCTGAACTGTAAAAAATCCTTGCTGAGATCTGACCCTTCCATCGCCTCCACAAGTTCCACATGTTTTTGGGTTTGAACCAGGTTTTGCGCCGCTACCAGAACATGTTCCACATTTTTCAGCTGAGTTAATGTTAAAAGTAGTTTTTTTCCCTTGATAAGCTTCTTCTAATGAAACCTCTAAATTAATTTTTAAGTCTGAACCTCTTCGACCTCTAGATTTCCTTCTTCCGCCACCTCTTCCTCTACCAGATCCCATGAAGTCACCAAAAAAATCGTCAAAGATATCTGAGAATGATCCAGAGTCGAAACCTCCAAAATCACTGAAGCCACCTTGACCACCACCCATGTTTTCAAAAGCGGAGTGACCAAATTGATCATAACTACTTTTTTTGTTGGGGTCTGATAAAATTTGATAAGCTTCTGTTGCGTCCTTAAATTTTGTCTCAGCTGCCTTGTCACCAGGATTTCTATCCGGGTGATATTTCATTGCTAGTTTTCGGTAAGCGCTTTTGATTTCGTCTTTTGAGGCACTGCGGTTTACACCTAATGTTTCATAATAATCCGCTTTAGACATGCCTCAAAATCCTATCCGCTTAAAAATTTAAGCGTTATTTTTTATCTTTATCGTCTTTAACTTCTTCGTACTCAGCATCAACTACATCTTCTTTTTTTTCAGATCCAGCATCTGCTTTTCCTTCAGCCCCTTGACCTTGAGCTCCACCAGCCTTTGCTTGTTGCTCTTTATAAATTGCTTCACCAAGTTTCATTGATGACTGAACAAGGGTTTGAGTTTTTGCCTTTATATCTTCAACTTTGTCAGCTTTAATTGCATCTTTTAAATTTTGAAGATCAGTTTCGATAGTTTTTTTGTCAGTATCACTAATTTTACTACCGTGCTCTTTCAAACTTTTTTCTGTTGAAGCGACTAGTGCATCAGCTGAGTTTTTACTGTCAACTTCTTCTCTTTTCTTTTTGTCTGCTTCTTTATTGGCTTCGGCATCTTTAACCATTTTTTCAATTTCCTCATCTGATAATCCACCAGAAGCTTGAATTTGAATTTTCTGTTCTTTGCCTGTGCCTTTATCTTTTGCAGAAACACTTACGATTCCGTTAGCATCAATATCAAAAGTAACTTCAATTTGAGGAACACCTCTTGGCGCAGGTGGAATTCCAGTTAAATCAAATGTTCCAAGCAGTTTGTTATCCGCTGCCATTTCTCTTTCACCTTGAAAAACTCTAATAGAAACTGCTGGTTGATTATCTTCTGCTGTAGAAAACACCTGACTTTTTTTAGTCGGGATTGTTGTATTTTTTGTAATTAGTTTAGTTACAACTCCACCTAAAGTTTCAATACCAAGTGATAAAGGCGTTACATCTAAAAGCAATACATCTTTAACATCACCTTGTAATACACCACCTTGAATAGCCGCACCCATGGCAACAACTTCATCTGGGTTTACACTTTTACTAGGGTCTTTACCAAAAAAGTTTTTCACAGTTTCAACAACTTTTGGCATTCTTGTCATACCACCGACAAGAATTACTTCGCCAATCTCACCTGCAGAAAGACCAGCATCTTTAAGAGCAGTTTTACATGGTTCAATTGTTCTTTCAATTAACTCAGCACAAAGTGACTCTAACTTCGCTCTAGTTAATTTAATATTTAAATGTTTTGGACCAGTTTTATCAGCAGTGATGAAAGGTAAATTTACTTCAGTTTGTGTAGATGAAGATAATTCAATTTTAGCCTTTTCTGCTGCCTCTCTTAATCTTTGTAATGCTAATTTATCTTGTTTAAGATCTACTGCGTTATCTTTTTTAAACTCACTTGCTAGGTAGTCTACTATCGTAGCATCAAAGTCTTCTCCACCAAGCGTAGTATCACCATTTGTAGATTTAACTTCAAATACGCCATCACCCAGTTCTAAAATTGATACGTCAAATGTACCACCACCTAAATCGTACACAGCAACAGTTTTTGCGTTCTTCTTATCTAATCCGTAAGCAAGCGCAGCAGCAGTTGGTTCGTTTATAATTCTTTCAACTTCAAGACCCGCGATTTTACCAGCATCTCTTGTTGCTTGTCTTTGAGAGTCGTTAAAATAAGCTGGAACGGTAATTACCGCTTTCTTAACTTCACTTCCTAAATGTTTTTCTGCTGTCTCTTTCATCTTTTGTAATACAAAAGCAGAGATCTGACTTGGTGAATATTTTTCACCTTTAGACTCCACCCAGGCATCACCATTATCAGCAGCAATGACTTTGTAAGGTAGTCCTTCAATATCTTTTTTTACTGCCGCACCATCAAACTTTCTTCCAATTAATCTTTTTACTGCGTAGAAAGTATTTTCTGGGTTAGTTACGGCCTGTCTTTTAGCTGAAGCTCCAACTAATTTTTCTGCTTCTGTAAAAGCAACAACAGAAGGGGTTGTTCTGGCACCTTCAGTGTTTTCAATAACTTTAGCTTCTTTACCATCCATGATGGCAACACACGAGTTTGTAGTTCCTAAATCAATTCCTATAATCTTTGACATAATTCTTAAGTCTCCTTTTCTTTATTGAGATTGATATGGGGATAGTTTTTGCTATTGCAAGATAGAGAAAAAAATTAATTTATTTTGAAAAAATGTCTATTTATCAGACTTTTTTGATACATAAACCATAGAAGGTCTTAAAAGCCTATCATGCATTTGATAGCCTTTTTGCATTTCCTCAACTACTGTTCCTGGTGATTTATCGCTTTCTTTTTCACCAATGGCTTGGTGAAGGTTGGGGTCGAAAGGCTTATCCAAACAATCAATATATCTAATTGAATTTTTTTCGAGTGTACTTTGAAGTTCTTTTTCAATCATTTCGATACCACTTAAAATATTTTTAAATTCATCTGTTTTAAATTTTTCATCATTTTTAAATATTTGAAAAGCTCGATCTAAATTGTCAGTCAAACCAAGTATTTGCTGAGCAAAACTAAATGACCCATATTTTAAAATATCTTCTTTTTCTTGCTCGTGATTTTTTCTAAGATTTTGGTTTTCAGCTAGTAATCTTAAATATTTATCATTTAAGTCATTTAACTTAACTTCAATATTATCTTCTAGATTTTCTTTAGCTTCCGTTGAGTGATCTTCGTCTTTACTATTTTCCTCAACTTTATTTTGATTTTCTTTTTTTATTTCGTCTTTATTGTCACTCATAATATTAATTGTTTGCATGCTATATAGTGATAGAATAATAAAATCCAAGACTTTATGAGAAATAATCGATCAAATACAGAATTAAGGCCTGTCGAAATTATACCCAATTATATTAATAATGCTGATGGTTCTTGTTTAATAAAGTTTGGAAATACTCATGTAATCTGCACAGCATCTTATGAAGACAAAGTCCCAAGATGGCTGAAGGGATCTGGAAAAGGCTGGGTTACTGCAGAGTATGGAATGTTACCAAGATCAACTAATGAAAGAATGAGAAGAGAAGCATCTGCTGGAAAAATAGGTGGCAGAACATCTGAAATACAAAGATTAATTGGAAGGTCTTTGAGAGCTAGTATTGATTTAAGTTTACTAGGTGAAAACTTAATAACGATCGATTGCGATGTGATACAGGCAGATGGAGGCACCAGAACAGCTTCTATAACCGGGGGATTTGTGGCTTTAAATCAATGTGTTAAGATTTTACAAGTTAAAAAACTCATTAATACCAACCCAATTAAAAATCATGTCGCTGCAATTAGTTGTGGCGTTGTAAATGGAGAGACCCTTGTAGACCTTGACTATAAAGAAGACAGTGGAGCAGATGTGGATGCTAATTTTGTTATAAATGAAAAAAACGAAATTATTGAACTTCAGTTAACTGGTGAACAAACAACTTGTTCTGAAGAAAAATTAAATGAAATGTTAAAATATTCTAAACAATCAATTCAATTGCTTATTCAAAAACAAAAAGAAGCTTTAAGTGCATAGACTTTATCAATTAAAAAAAGTTCAAAAACTCTTATTAGCAACAAATAATCCTGGAAAATTTCGAGAATTAAAAGAAATTTTACCAAAGAAAATAAAATACTTTAAGCCAAAAGACTTCAGGTTAAGAGAACCTGTTGAAAATGGAAAAACATTTAAATCTAATGCAAAAATAAAATCTTTATATGCTGCCAAAAGAACAGGCTTGGTTTGTATTTCTGATGATTCTGGACTTGAAGTAGATGCTTTAAGTAAAAAACCTGGAATATATTCTGCCAGGTGGGCAGGTCCTACAAAAAACTTTGATATAGCAATAAAAAAAGTTTTTAATTTATTAAATAAAAAAAAAAAATTAAATTCAAAAGCTAGATTTATATGTGCAATTTCAATTGCATTTCCTGATGGTAAATCATTTGAGTTTCAAGGAAAAGTTGAAGGATATATTAGTTTTCCCGCAAGAGGGAAAAAGGGATTTGGATATGATCCAATATTTATTCCAAAAGGTGAAAAAAAAACTTTTGCTCAAATTGGTAAGTTAAAAAAAAATAAAATTTCACATCGATATGATGCTTTTATGAAAATTAAAAAATATTTTAAATTTTCTTAAACTTTTTATTTTCAATTTTATACAAAATTAAATCTCTATCAGTTTTGTTTTCCTTGATAGTAAAGCCTCCAGTTTTGCCTTTGTAAGTACCGTTAAACATGGAAGCTTTTAATTGCTGTTCTTTCGTTGAAAACCAAATGGCTGATGCGAGCGGTATAATATCGAATGATAAAGCTTCTAAATTATAAATATTTCTACCAAAATTTTTTTTATATTTTTGATTCAATTCTTGGTAACCATTCAAATTTATTGAGGGAAATATTAAGTTTTCTAAAGATGGTTCTTTTAAATACTTATTATCAAACCATAGATTTAGAGTAACAAACTGTACATCTTTATAATTTGCATCATAAAAATCAAAATAGGAAATAGAAGAAATCAGCTCATCATCAAAAGATGAGACAAAAACCTTTTTAAAATTTACTTTTTCTTTTGTGTCGTGTTTTTTCATCGACTCAATAAGTTTTTCATCAAGACTATCTTCAATTTGTTCTAATTTTTTAATTTCTTCTAGATGTTTTTTATTTCTTTCTTCGTAGTTGGTGACTTTTTTGGTTTGATTTCCTATATCCTTAAAATTCTTATAAAAAACTACATCAGATGTTTTGGATTTGAATTTTTTACTTTTTTCTAAAACTTTTTTCGTAAATGAACTATTGTCGCCAAAAAAAATAAATTGCTCGTTATTTTGAAATAACTTAACCAAAGAATTTATCTGAGAACTGAGATTCACACCGAAATTAATTACATTTGGAAAAATATTTTCTTCTCTATTACTATAAGAAATAAAAAGTTTTTCTTTAAATCCTTCTATATTTTTTATTTCATTTAGTGTGTCGTAAAAAATAGGACCAACAAACAGGTCGACTTTTTTATTCATACCCTGCCTAAATGCATTAATTGCACCTGCTTTTGAACTTTGAGTATCAAGGGGTATGATTTTTATATTTAAATTCTTTAATTCAAATATTGTGATTAAAATACTTTGATAAATATTATTTCCTAATAACTCATGATCACCACTTAATGGTAAAATTGCTCCAATTTTTAATTCTGATTTAGAATAGGCTGCATTATTTATTGTAAAGAAAAGAGAGCAAAAAATGATTATTTTAAATATTTTTTTCATTTTATTTCGAACAGTTATACATAATTATTATATTTGTTAAATTTATGAACATCCACAAAACAAAAATTGTACCTGCATTATATATTGTTTCTACACCAATTGGTAACCTTGGAGATATTTCAAAAAGGCAGCAAGAAATATTGTCAGGTTCAGATTATATTTTGTGTGAAGATACGAGAGTAACATCTAAATTACTTAATTTTTTAAATATTAAAAAAAAATTAATTTCATATCATTCATTTAATGAAAAAAATAAAACCGATAAGTTAATAAATGATCTTAAAGAAAACAAAATTTTATCATTGGTATCTGATGCTGGAACACCAGCGCTAAGTGATCCGGGTCAGATAATTATTTCAAAATGTCACGATGAGGGGATTAAGGTTATACCAATACCTGGGCCATCAGCGATCACGGCTTCAATGTCTGCATCTGGTTTTGCTGACAATTTTTATTTTTGTGGATTCATACCAAAAAAAAATAAAGAAATTGAAAATTATTTATTAAAGTTAAAACCAATCAAAGCATGTTTAGTTTTTTTTATGCCCGCTAGAGATTTAAGAAAAAATTCAGAATATTTGATAAAGTTTTTCACAAAAACAAAATTTTTTTTAGCTCGAGAGATAACTAAAGTTCACGAAACTTATATTAGAGATGATATTAAAAATATTTCTAATTACATTGATGAGAATGACAAAGGTGAAATGACATTAATCATTGATAATTCTGTTGAAGAATTAAACCAAGATATTGATTTAGATAAAGAAATAGAACTTTTAATTGGAAAGATGAGCTCAAAAGATATTGCCGAATACTTATCAAAAAAACTAGAAATAAATAAGAAATCAATTTATCAAAGAGTTATTGATCTAAATGATTAGATATTTTTTTTATTTTTTTTTACTTCTGTTCATTAATGCATGCGTGCCAGTTGTTGGAGTATCGACTATAGGTATAATTAAAACTGGTGTTGAAGTTGCTGACGACCCCAGATCATTAGGTAGAATTGTTGATGATAGTGTTATTGAAAAAAAGTTTTTATATAAAATTTCTAAAATTGACGAAAAATATTTGCTAAAAATTAAAGCTAATTCAATAGATGGAAGATTTATTTTAAAAGGTAATGTCGAGACAATTGATGAAAAAATCAAAATGACAAAAATTGCTTGGGAGACAAATGGAGTTAGATCAGTTGAAAATATTATCAAAGTAAACGATCAAAGTTCATTAACCGATAAAGCTAAAGATTTATTAATTACCTCACAATTTAAAGTAGCTCTTATTGCGCATGACGAGGTTAAATCGAATAATTTTAGTTTTACAACAATTAATAAGAATTTATATATTTTTGGAATTGCGCGATCTGAAGATGAGCAAAAAATTGTAATAAATGAAGCAAAGGCCGTTCAAGGAATAAAAGAAGTGATACCAAGTATTTTCTTAAAAGAAGATCTTGCTAATAATCAAAGAATAGCAAATTAGTATTTTATTATTTCTGAAGAATAAGCTGCAATAGATGCAAGATTTAAAATTTCTGAGCTAGATGATCTAAGAGGAGCAACTTCTATCGGTTGGGCAAGCCCAATTAATAGAGGACCAATTACTTTACCACCACCTAATTCTTTAAGCATCTTTGTTGAAACTGCAGCAGCATGAATTGATGGCATGATAAGAACATTTGCATTTCCTACAATCTTTGAAAAAGGATATGTAGATTGAAATTTTGGATTTAAAGCTACATCTGGCTGCATTTCACCATCAAATAAAAAATCTACTTTTCTTTTTTCTAACATTTCAACAGCTTGCCTTACTCTTTTTGTTCGTTCTGTCTCTGGTTGACCAAACGTTGAATGAGATAATAGTGCGACTTTTGGATCAAAACCTAAAATTTCAGCTACTCTTGCACTTGAAATTGCAATTTCTACTAATTCTTCTGATGTGGGAAATTCATTTACGTTTGTATCTGCTATTAAAATGGTTTTTCCCTTTGATACATATAAACATAAACCAAAAAGTATTTCATTTTCTCGAGAGCCAACTGATTGGGCCAATTTATCAACTGTTGCAGAAAAGTGTCTCGTATTACCCGCGACCATTCCATCAGCGTCACCACATGCAACCATACAAGATCCCCATGTGACTCTGTCAGATTTTACCATTTTATCACATTCTTTTTCTAAAATCCCTTTTCTTTGTAATTTCTTATAAAGATAATTTTTATATTTTTCAGATTTTTCGGCATCTGAAGAGTTTGTGATTTCAATATTAAAATTTTCATCTAAACCTATTTTTTTTAAAGACTCATTTAACTTTTCTTTATTTGCAATTAATATTGGTTCACCTAATCCATAGTTTTTAAATGCAATTGCAGCTTTTAAACTTTCTTCATCTTCACCCTCTGCAAAAACGATTCTTTTTTTAGTCTTTTTAATTTTTGAATTAATTCCCTGCATTAGCCCTACAGATGGATCAAGTCTTGCCTCTAGCTCATCAATATAAGCATCAAAATCTTTAATTGGTTTTTGAGCTACACCGCTATCCATAGCAGCTTTTGCAACTGCAGTAGGAATTGTTGTGATTAACCTAGGATCAAAAGTGGACGGTATTATGTAATTTTTTCCGTAATGAGGTCTGTCACCACCATAGGCCGCAACAACTTCATCTGGAACATCTTCTCTAGCTAGTTTTGCTATAGCTTGTGCAGCAGCTACTTTCATTTCTTCATTTATAGTTTTTGCTTGTACATCTAATGCTCCTCTAAAAATATATGGAAAACCAATTAAGTTATTTACTTGGTTTGGATAATCTGATCTTCCTGTAGCTATAATTGCATCATCCCTAACTTCCAAAACTTTTTCTGGTCTTATTTCTGGTTCAGGATTTGCACATGCAAATATGATTGGATTTTTTGCCATTGATTTAATCATATCTTGAGTGATTGCTCCTGCAGCAGACAAGCCTAAAACCACATCAGCACCTTTGATAGCTTGTTCTAAAGTTCTATCTTTTGTATCAATTGCATGTTTAGATTTCCACTGATCGACTCCTTCTCTTCCACGATAGATAACGCCCTTTCGGTCACACATTGTTACGTTTTCATTAGGCACTCCAGAATTTTTAAAAAGTTCAGTACAAGCAATAGCTGATGCACCTGCGCCATTAACTACTATTTTTACATCTTTAATTGATTTGCCAGAAATATCTAATGCATTAATTAATCCAGCTGTTGTTATAATTGCTGTGCCATGTTGGTCGTCGTGGAAAATGGGAATATCGACTAATTCTTTTAATTTTTGTTCAATAACAAAACAATCTGGTGCGCCGATATCCTCTAAATTAATTCCTCCGAAAGAGCATGCAATATTTCTTACAGTTTTAATGATATCTTCAGCATCTTGTGAGTCTACTTCGATATCTATTGAGTCAATGTCGGCAAACCTTTTAAATAATACTGACTTTCCCTCCATTACAGGTTTTGATGCAAGAGCACCAAGATTCCCTAAACCTAAAATTGCCGAACCGTTACTTACTACTGCAACTAAATTTCCTTTGCTTGTATATTCATAAGCAGTTTGAGGATTTTTAGATATTTCTAAAACTGGAACAGCTACACCTGGAGAATATGCAAGTGAAAGGTCTCTTTGAGTTGATAATTGTTTAGAAGATATAATTTCTATCTTTCCAGGCTTACCCTGAATGTGAAAGTCTAATGCTTCTTTATCAGTATATTTCTCTATTGTTTCTTTTTTTTTAGGCATTCAAAGTTTTGTCGTATTATTATGGTGGAAGATTATTAATCCAGAAGATATGAGGTGTAAACAACTTATATGAATATTTTAAAAGCAGTCAGCTCTTTTGGCTCATTAACACTTCTCAGCAGGGTCTTGGGTTACTTTAGAGATATATTAATAGCGATATTTGTTGGTACTACAGCAATGGCTGATGCTTTTTTTGTAGCCTTTAGGCTTCCAAACACATTTAGGAGATTGTTTGCAGAAGGAACATTTAATGCTGCTTTTATTCCTATTTATACAAAGCTGAAAGCTAAGAAAGAATCTAAAAGATTTACAAACTTAGTTTTTAATTTTTTGTTAATAGTTTTATTAATTTTAACTTTAATTGCAGAAATTTTTATGGGTGGATTTATTTATTTAATTTCACCAGGTTTTGCATCTGACCCAGAAAAATTTAATTTAGCAATACAATTAAGTCGTATAACTTTCCCTTTTCTACTATTTGTATCATTATCTTCTTTTTTTTCAGCAATATTAAATTCAAATGGCAAATTCGCAGTAGCAGCTGCAGCACCAATTATTTTAAATTTATTTTTAATTTTAGCAATTTTTTTAGCTAAATCTTTCGATCAATCATACGTAAAATTTATGTCGATAGCGGTATTTTTAGCAGGATTAATTCAATTAATTATTTTAATAATTTATTGTAAAAAATTCTTTTTCCCTAAAATTGATTTGATTATAAAATTTACTAATCAAGTTAAAATCTTCTTTAAAAAACTTTTACCTAGTATTTTTTCGTCTGGAGTAATGCAAATTAATATTTTAGTCGGAACCATAATAGCTTCATTCCAACCAAGTGCTGTTTCATACCTATATTATGCCGACCGTATATATCAGTTACCACTCGCTATATCGGGAATTGCAATTGGGACTGTAGTTTTACCAGTTTTGAGCAAAGTTATAATTAATGAAACACAAAACAAAGTTTACTTCATACAAAATAGATCTGTAGAGCTGTCTGTATTTTTATCAGCACCTGCAGCTATGGGAATTATTGTTGGAGCAGAACAAATAATTTCTTGTCTTTTTGGTTACGGATCTTTTGATCAGGATAGTATTAATAATACAGCAAATGCTCTAGTTATTTTTGGTTTTGGCTTACCAGCTTTTTCACTTTTAAAATTATATTCTAATTTTTATTTTGCTAGAGGAGATACAAATTTTCCATTTAAAGTTTCTGTATTTACTGTTGCTACTAATATTTTGATAAGCATTATATTTTTTAAAAAATATGGTTTTTTATCTATCGCTGCCGGGACAACCATTTCATGTTGGTTAGCTACATTTATTTATAAATTCAATTTAAAAAAAGATAAATTTCATTTATCAGATAAACTTTTTATTGAAAGATTTTCAAAGATTATAGCCTCTTCACTTATAATGGGTGCAATTTTATATTTTCAATTTTTCTATTTAAGAGAAGAGTTTTTATCTACATCTGTAAGTAAAGTTTTTTATTTATTTTTTGTGGTTGGAGATTCGATTATTGTCTATTTCCTTATAACTTCGTTGTTTAAAGCTTTTAGTATACAAGATTTTAAGTTAAAAAATTATAAATGAATTCAAAAAGAGTTTTATCAGGTATTCAGCCAACTGGTAATTTGCATCTTGGTAATTATTTGGGTGCAATAAAAAACTTTGTAACTATGCAAAATGATTATGAGTGTTTTTATATGTTGGCAGATCTACATGCTATTACAGTTTCTGTAAATCCAGATGAATTAAGAGAAAATATTTTAAATACAGCCGCAACCTTTTTAGCTTGTGGATTGGACGAAAAGAAAAATATTATTTTTTGCCAATCACAAGTTCAAGCGCATTCTGAATTGTCTTGGATTTTAAATTGTATCGCACGTGTTGGTTGGCTAAATCGAATGACTCAATTTAAGGAAAAGGCTGGTTCAAACAAAGAAAAAGCAAGTGTTGGATTATATACATATCCAATATTAATGGCTGCTGATATTTTAATTTATCAAGCAACACATGTTCCTGTTGGCGAAGATCAAAAACAACATTTAGAACTGTGCAGAGATATAGCAACTAAGTTTAATAATGATTATAAAAATGATTTTTTTACAATTCCAGAACCAATAATTCCCAAATCTGTTGCCAGAATTATGAGTTTAAGGGATGGAAATAAAAAAATGAGCAAGTCTGAAGAGTCAGATTTATCTCGTATAAATTTAACTGATAGCAAAGATCAAATTATGCAAAAAGTTAAAAAAGCTAAAACTGATAGTGAACCGATTGATGAAGGGATACTAGCATTAGATACTAAAAGATATGAAGCTCAAAACTTAATTAAAATTTATGCAAGTTTAAAATCAGATAGTCCAGAAAGAATTATAAAGAATTTTGATGGCAAAAGCTTTTCAGATTTTAAAAATAGTCTTGCAGAATTATTAGTGGAAAAAATAAGTCCAATTTCAGACAAAATTAAAGAATATAAAAACGACAAAGAACAACTTAAAAAAATTTTAAAAAATGGAAATGAGTTGGCATCAGATACTGCCAATAAAACGATCATCGAAGTAAAAAAAATTGTAGGATTAATTTAATGAAAAAAAAGTTTTTAGTTGTGGTTGATAATAGTAAAGAGCTAAAAAATGCAATCCACTTTGCGGCTCAAAGAGCAAAGAATACTAACGGTAGTTTATCTATGCTTTATGTAATTGATCACGCAATCAACGCTCAATGGTCAAAAGTTGAGCATTTAATAGAACAAGAAGAAACTAGTGAAGCTAAAAAAGTATGCCGATCATGGGCACAAAAAATAAAAGAAAATTTTGGAATTGAAACAGAGGTAATTCTTAAATTGGGTAAAAGAGATGATGAAATAATAAAAGTCTTAACTGAAGACAGCGATATACGTTTCTTGGTTCTTGCAACCTCTGAGGAAGGTGAAAACCCCGGTCCTATAATTAAATCTTTATTATCTAGTAAAATGAAAGATTTATCCATACCCGTTGTCTTAGTTCCTGGCTCTATGAGTGAAAAAGATATAGATTCTATTGTATAAACATTGAAAAATTGAGCCAATAATAATACTTAAAGCCGATGATAAATGTAGTCGACACACCAAATCCAGATACTAAAAAATTTGTCTTTGACCAGACAATTGTAAAGATTGGTTCAAAAGAATTTAAAAAAAGTGATCAGTCAAACATTGATTTGGTAAATGATTTGTTTTTGATTAAGGAATTAGAATTAGTCTATTTAGATAAAAATTTTATTTCTATTAAAAAAAATAAAGACTCATCATGGGACGATATTGTTCAAGATATTCTAGAAGCATTAAATAAAAGGATATCTGAAAATTTTAATGCTCTATCTTTTGAAGAGGAGAGTGAATTTACAGACGATATTTCAAAAAGAATTGAAGAAGTTTTAAATGACAAAATTAGACCCGCTGTTGCTATGGATGGCGGTGATATTAGATTAAAATCATTTAAAGATGGAGTTGCTGAAGTGATGTTAAAAGGGGCTTGCGCAGGATGTCCAAGCTCGACTGTAACATTAAAACATGGAGTGGAAAGAATGATTAAGCACTATGTTCCTGAAGTAACTTCAGTTGAAGCACTTAATATCAATGAGTAAAAAAAAATATAATTATCTAAATCATTTAATACTTACAGCTAAAAAATATGAGGTAGAAGAGTATCTTTTTTATGAGGAGAAAGGACGTAAGCTTACAGCTAAACAAATTGAATTAATTTTATTAAGAAATGGTATAGCCATTCCAAAAGACGAAACCCCAAGATTATCAAAAGAGCAAACACAAAGAGAGTCATATTTCAATTTAATGAGAGCGGGGCTGATGGTTGCCTGTGTTTTTGCACTGGTATTATTGCCTGGAATTATTCAAAAAAATACTGCCTTAGTAAAGTCGACTTATGCTCAAAAAGAACTGGCCTCAGTTAAGATTGAAGAACCAAAAGAAGATATTGAAAATAAGTTTTTTGAAGAAAGAGACACCAGGGGTTTCAATACGCCTCATGCAAGAAGCGTCTTAGCTTTATTCAATGAACTAAAATATGATTTAAAAGAGATTAGGGATGGGAAACCTGTTAAGCCTGTATTTTTTACTCAGCTTCCACGAGGTATAAATGAGTTAGAAAATATTCAAAATCGAAAAAGGATTTTTATACAAATTGTTTTGCCTTTAGTGTTATCTGAAAATGAAGATATTTTGACAGAGAGAAAAAAAATATTATTTTTATCAAAATCTTCTAAAATTTCTAAAACCGACAAAAACTGGCTAGAAGAAAAATTTAAATACTACAAAGTTAAGAATGGAGACTTTAATTTATTATTGGAAAGAGCCGATATCATTCCACCGTCACTCGCAATAGCTCAAGCAGCATATGAAAGTGGTTGGGGAACGTCAAGGTTCGCACTTGAAGGTAATTCCTTATTTGGTCAAAGGACTTGGAAGAAAAATGCAGGAATTATTCCTTTAGATAGAGATGAAGATCAGTCATTTAAAGTAACAAAGTTTGATATTATTAGAGCTTCGGTTAAAGCTTATAAGAAAAATCTAAATACCCACAAATCATACGAAGGACTAAGACAAGAAAGATCAAAAATGAGAAATGATAATTTAGAGATTTCTGGTCTTGAGCTATCGAAGCATTTAGACAAATACTCTGAAATTAAAGATAAATATGTTTTTTATTTACAAAAGATTATTGAGCAAAATAGCCTTACAGATTTTGATAAATCTATTCTTCTTCCAACAAAAAAATTAAATTTAGCGTAAGCTAAATGATTAAAAATAAATCGTTAATAATTGATTTTACTTTAGGCAATGGATCTTTTTTTTTAATTTCAGATAAAAAAACTTTTACTAAAAAAATTAAAAATTTAGATAAAACTGAAAAATTACCATTGGTATTTTTTGATTTTTTAAAAAAAAAAAAACTAAAGTTAGATAGTTCTTTTGTAATTTATATGAATGTCGGGCCTGGTCATATAATTTCAATAAGAAATTCTATTGTTTTGTCAAAAATAATTTCTCTAGTATTTGGTTGTAAGTTATTAGCTTTTAACAATTTTGATTTATTAAATGCAAAAAAATATAAAAAGACCAAAGCTTTAATTTCTCTTAAAAATCAAAATATATTATTAAATGTAAAAAATAAAAATATTAATAAAATAAAAAAAGAAGATTTAGCAAAATTTAAGAATTATAAGTTAAATTTGGAATTAAATATTAAAGACATAAAGTCTTTATTATTGAAGAATAGATTTGCTAAGAAAATTGTACCAATTTCATTCTAGTTAAAATATAATTCACAAATGATTAAAACATCTCCATTTGCGATAAGTCTGGAAAAAATTTGCCAGGACCGAGGCTTAAGGTTAACAGATCAAAGAAAAGTTATCGTAAGATTATTAGAAGAGACCATTTCAGACACAAAGTTTCATCCTGATGTTGATGAAATATTTAACAGGGCTGTAAAAATAGATAAAAAAATTAGCGTTGCTACAGTTTATAGAACGGTAAAGTTACTTGAGGAAAACGGAATTATTGAAAAACATGATTTTAAAGCTGGTAAAGCAAGATATGAAGTTGCAACAGAAAATCATCACGATCATCTAATAGATGTTAATTCAGGTGAAATTATTGAATTTGTAGATGATGAGATTGAAACTTTAAAAAAAAAAATTGCCAAGAGGTTGGGCTACGAGCTCATTGATCATCGTTTAGAGCTTTATTGTAAAAAAAAATGAGTCAAAAAAAATTCTATATTAAAACATTTGGGTGTCAGATGAATGAATACGATTCAAATAAAATTTCTGATTTAATGAATAGTATTGCATATCAAAAAATAGATAAGATTGACGAAGCTGACTGTTTTATTTTCAACACTTGCCATATTAGAGAAAAAGCAACTCAAAAAGTTTATTCAGACATTGGCAAAATAAAAAAAATTTATAAAGATAAGAAAAAACCAATTTTTGTTCTTGCTGGATGTGTAGCACAAGCCGAGTCATCTATGGTTTTTGAAAAAAGTGATTATGTTGATATTGTTGTAGGACCTCAGGCTTACCACAAATTACCCTCTTTAATTAAAAGCTTCCAAAGCAATAGACAAAGATCTGTTGAAACCGAACTGGATGTAGATGGAAAATTTGATGTTTTAAAAAATTTAAAAAATACTAAATCGAAAATATCAAGTTTTGTGACCATACAAGAAGGTTGTGATAAATTCTGCAAATTTTGTGTCGTGCCATACACACGTGGTCCAGAATTTTCTAGGGATTATAATAAAATATTAGATGAAATTTTGCTGTTAACAGATAACGGCACTAAAGAAATTGTTCTTCTTGGCCAAAATGTTAGTGCATATAAAAATAATGACATCTCATTGGCAAAATTAATAAAAAAAATAGCAAAAATTAATAATGTAAAAAGAATAAGATTTACGACTTCGCATCCAAATGATTTTGATCAAGAATTAATATCTTTGTTTGGAGAAGAGCCTAAATTGATGCCACAACTGCATTTACCGGTTCAATCAGGTTCGGATAAAATTTTGAAACTAATGAATAGAAATCATACGCGTTCAGATTATTTAAACCTTATAGAAAAATTTAGAAAAGAAAAATCAGATATTCAGTTTTCAAGTGATTTTATAGTTGGATTTCCAGGAGAAACTAATGAAGATCATCTTGATACAATAAATTTAGTTAAAGAAGTAAAGTTTTCACTATCTTATTCATTTATTTATAGTCAAAGGCCAGGTACACCAGCCACAAATTTAAGTGAAGTAGACAATAATATATCACAAAAAAGATTAGAAGAACTACAAGGTCTTTTGTTCAAACAGCAAATTGAGTTCAATCACTCTATGATTAATCATGAGAACAGTGTTTTGTTTGAGAACAAAACACAAAATGAAGAACAATTTTTTGGTCGCAATCAATATATGACACCAGTATTTATTAAAAATACTGTAATTAAAGCTGGCGAAATAAAGAAAATTTTTATAGAAAATGCTAATAGAAATAATTTATTTGGCAGAATAGCGTAAATTAATTGACAGCAAACCTTTTTCAAATCATAGAAAACGATAGTTTATCAACTAGTTTATATGTAAACGACAATAAGGCTTTAAATAGAATTGTTGGTGTTCAAGACTCGTTTTTAAAAGTTTTAGAAATATTATCTGGAACAGTAATTAATTTAAGGGGAAATTTAATTACAATCAAGGGTGATAACTCTAAAAGCAAATTAGTTATAAATACAATTAATCAAATGCTACAAAAGTCATTAAGCAAAGAGCTTGAAGAAGAAGATGTGAAATCTTTATATCACTTTGAGTCATCATCAAATAATGATGTGTTAGCTAACGATGTCGTTATAAAGACGCCAAGAAAAAATATTTTTGCAAGAACTGAAAAGCAAAAAACTTATATTAATAATTTAGCAAAAAATAATATAATTTTTTCTCTCGGACCTGCTGGTACCGGTAAAACTTATTTAGCCGTAGCTGTTGCTGTGAGTAAATTAATAAGCGGTGAAGTTAAAAAAATTATTTTATCTAGACCTGCTGTTGAGGCAGGTGAGAATCTTGGTTTCTTACCAGGTGATTTGAAAGAGAAAATTGACCCATACCTTATACCGCTGTACGATTCTCTTTATGAGCTGGTAGGCTATGAGAAAATGCAAAAAAAAATTGAAGATGGAACTGTTGAAATTGCTCCATTGGCATTTATGAGAGGAAGAACCTTAAAGGACTCCTTTGTGATTTTAGATGAAGCACAAAATGCGACCGACACTCAAATAAAAATGTTTTTAACTAGACTTGGAAAAAATACTACTATGGTTGTTAATGGAGACCCTAGTCAAATTGATTTGCCTGGGTCAAAATCCTCTGGGTTATTAAAGTCTATCAACATTTTAGATGATATAGATGAGATAAAAATTACCAGATTTGACACCTCAGATGTTCAAAGACACCCTCTTGTATCAAAAATTATTGATGCTTATAAAAAAAATCAATAATGCATAAAATTCATATATCTTGCGATTCAAAAATCTGGCTTAAAGATTCGACTAATGTTGAGAAAAAAATAAAAAATATTTTAAAGAAAAGCATCATGTGTGAGAAAAAATTTTTATCTAAAAATATTGAAATTTCTGTTTTATTGACGAATACAAAAAAAATGACCTCATTAAATTACAAGTTTAGAAATAAAAAAAAAGATACTGATATTCTATCTTTTCCCAGTGAAAAACCTAGTTTTTTTAAAAAAAAATTAAAACAAAAAAATATATACTT
Organism: Candidatus Pelagibacter sp. HIMB1517; assembly: GCF_052047895.1. Lineage (NCBI taxonomy): Bacteria > Pseudomonadati > Pseudomonadota > Alphaproteobacteria > Candidatus Pelagibacterales > Candidatus Pelagibacteraceae > Candidatus Pelagibacter > Candidatus Pelagibacter sp. HIMB1517. The sequence goes on along the minus strand of NZ_JBNAIW010000007.1, from coordinate 30,948 downwards.
GGGTGATTTAGCTTTATCCTTCAACTATATAAAAAAACAAGGAATTGAATTTGAAGAATATTTAAAAAAAATGCTTGTTCATGGCTTTCTTCATTTGATTGGTTATGATCATGATAATGAGAAAAATTTTTTAAAAATGGAAAAGATACAAAACAAAATTTTAAAATTAGCATGAGTAAAAAAGAAAATTTAAATATAATTTCTAAACTTATTAAAAAAATAAATTTTTTAGGTAATAATCAGAGTTTAAGAGATAGTATCAAAGATGTTATTGATGAAAAATCAAACGAGGAAAGTCAAAATATAGACTTAAGTTCTAAAGAAAAATCAATTTTATCAAATATTTTAAGTATCAATAAATTAAAAGCAGATGATGTAATGATACCAAGAGCTTCAATTGTTGCGATTTCACAAGACTCTTCTTTTCAAAATATTATAGATACAATTGATAAAGAATCGCATTCAAGAATGCCTGTATTTAGAAAAGACCTTGATGATGTGCTGGGTATGATACACATAAAGGATATAATTAAATTCTCAGGATCAAATCATAATGATTTTAATATAAAAAAAATTATGAGAGAGGTCTTGTTTGTTCCTCCAACAATGCCTGTTATGAATTTATTATTAAAAATGCAGGCTACCAAACTTCATATGGCTTTAGTTATAGATGAGCATGGTGGAACCGATGGATTAATTACAATTGAAGATGTTATAGAAGAAATTGTAGGAGAAATTGAAGATGAACACGATAAAGATGATGATTTTAATTTTAAAAAAATAGACTCTAATACTTTTGAAGCAAAAGCAGATATGACGTTAGATGATTTTAACCATGAATCAAACTTGAGTATTGTTGAAGAAAATGTTGATACTCTGGGCGGTTATATATTTTCCAAAATTAACAGAGTTCCTTATGCTGGCGAGGTAATCAAAGTGGATAATACTTATCAATTTGAGATTATTGAAGCTGACCCTAGAAAGATAAAAAAAATCAGAATATTTAAAATTCTTTAAGATTACAATTTAGATTTGACAACGTTAAAGATTATTTATAATTGCTAATTCACGTTATGAAAGATTTTATCTTTACATCAGAATCAGTTTCAGAAGGCCATCCTGACAAAGTTTGTGATAAAGTTTCAGACACTATAGTGGATCTGTATTTATCCAAATTTAATGAAAGCAGAGTTGCTTGTGAGACTTTAACAACGACCAATAAAGTTGTTTTGTCGGGTGAAATCAGAGGCCCAGAAATTAGTTCTGAAGAAATTGAAAAAGCAGTGAGGAATACAATAAAAGAAATTGGTTATGAACAAGAGGGCTTCCATCACGAAAAATTAGAATTTTTTAATTATTTACATGCTCAATCAACTGACATTGCTCAAGGAGTAGATTCATCTGGAAACGAAAAAGATGAAGGCGCTGGTGACCAAGGAATTATGTTTGGTTATGCTTGCAATGAAACAAAGGAATTAATGCCAGCACCAATCTTATATTCTCATAAAATTTTAGAAGAGTTAGCGCATGTACGTAAGTCAGGGAAAGAAAAAGGATTAGGACCAGATTCAAAAAGCCAAATATCTGTAGTTTATAAAAATGGAAAACCAACAGGTGTTTCTTCAGTAGTAATTTCAACTCAACATGATGAAAAGTTAGATCAAAATGATGTAAAAGAAATAGTAAGACCTTATGTAAAAAAAGTTTTGCCAGAAGGTTGGGATTGTCCGGAAGAGCAATTTTATGTAAACCCAACTGGCAGATTTGTAATCGGAGGACCTGATGGTGATACAGGATTAACAGGTAGAAAAATCATAGTTGATACATACGGTGGTGCAGCTTTACATGGCGGCGGTGCTTTTTCAGGAAAAGATCCAACAAAGGTTGATAGATCTGCAGCTTATATTTCAAGATATTTAGCTAAAAATATTGTTGCAGCGGGAGTTAGTGATAAATGCGTAATTCAGTTATCTTATGCAATAGGAGTTTCGCAACCACTATCTATTTATATTGATCTATTTAATGGCGATCAAAAACTATCTGAAAAAGTAGAAAATGTAATTAGAAAAGAAATTAACTTAAGTCCAAGAGGAATAAGAGAAAAATTAAATTTAAATAATCCTATTTACAAACCAACAGCAGCTTATGGACATTTTGGAAGGCAGCCAGGCTCTGACGGAACATTTACTTGGGAAAAAACTGATATTGTTGATTTGTTTAAAAATATTTAATGATTAAAGAGAGACTTTTTTTCGGTCGTTTACAATCAAGAACACTTTCTCAAGAAAAAAAAAAATTTTAAAAAAATTCATTAATACGCAAAAAATTACAAAATCTTTTTTTAACAAAAGAAGAAAGATTATTATTGAAATAGGTTCTGGGGTTGGAGAAAATTTATTTTTTTTATCAAAAAAATATAAAAAAAACTTGGTAATAGGAATTGAGCCATTTAAAAATGGTTTAGCTAATACGGCTTATTATTGTTCAACAAATAAAATTAAAAACATATTTTTATTTCCATATGTTTTTCAAAAATTCGAAAAAAAATACAAAAATTACTGTTTTGATCAATGTTATATTTTTTTTCCAGACCCATGGCCAAAAAAAAGACACCATAAAAGAAGACTGGTTAACTATCAATTTTTAAAATTACTCATCTCTCATTGTAATTCTAAAGGGACAATTTATTTCGGTTCTGATAATTACGATTATTTTAATGACGTTAAGAACAAGTCTAAATTATTGAAAAAGGAGCTCAAAATATCTATAAAAAGCTATAAAAAGACACCTACTATTATCACCAGATATCATGCAAGAGCTTTAAAATTGAAGAATAATATAAATTTTTTAAAGATTGATAAAATTTAAATTTTCGTTTATTTACGTTCTAAATTGTTAACTTTTAAAATGGGCTTATGCCCATTTTTTTTTACATAATTAAAAAATGCTTAATAATAGAATTGATAGTACAGAATTAATAAGAATAGCGGATGCAGTTGCAGCCGAAAAATCGATAGATAAAGATTTAGTTTTATCATCAATGGAAACTGCAATTGAGAAGGCAGCAAGAACACGCTATGGATCAGAAAATGATATTTATGTCAGCATCGATAGGGAAACGGGCATTATTGAGCTTGGTCGAAAATTAAAAATTGTTGAAAAAGTTTTAGAAAGTCACTCAGAAATTAGTTTGGATGAAGCAAAGCAAAAAGATCCTTCTGCCGAAATTGGAGGAGAGATAAAGGAAGAGCTTCCACCGATTGATTTTGGAAGAATTGCAGCACAAACAGCTAAACAAGTTATTTCAGTTCAGATTAGAGACGCTGAGAGAGATAGACAGTTTAACGAGTTTAAAGATAAAGTTGGAGAAATTTTAAGTGGTATCGTAAAAAGATCAGAGTTTGGAAATATTATTGTAGACTTGCAAAAATCAGAAGCGATCATTAGACGTGAGGAATTAATTCCAAGAGAAAATTTAAAAAATGGAGATAGAGTAAAAGCTTATTGTTATGATGTAAGACGAGAAAATAAGGGTCCACAAATTTTCTTATCTAGAGCTCATCCTCAATTTTTAGCAAAGCTTTTCCAGCAAGAAGTTCCAGAAATTTATGAAGGCACAATTTCAATTAAATCTGTAGCGAGGGACCCAGGTAGTCGTGCAAAAATTTGTGTACAATCAAAAGATAGTTCTATTGACCCAGTTGGAGCTTGTGTGGGTATGCGAGGAAGTCGTGTACAAACTATTGTTAATGAACTTCAAGGTGAAAAGATTGATATTATTAATTGGACAGAAGATGTTGGCTCATTAGTTGTCAGCGCTTTAGCGCCAGCTGAAGTGATGAAAGTTGTTTTAGATCAAGAGAACAGAAGAGCAGAAGTTGTTATAGATGAAAACAATTTAAGTAAAGCGATTGGAAGAAGAGGTCAGAACGTTAGGTTAGCTTCTAAATTATTAGATTATGAAATTGATATTTTAACAGATAAAGAAGAGTCAGAAAAAAGACAAAGTGAATTTAAAGAAAATTCTTCAAAGCTTATAAAAGCTTTAGAAATTGATACAACCATGGCTCAACTTTTAGTGTCTGAAGGTTTTAACACTATCAAAGATATTAATAATGCAAATGTTGATGACTTTTTAAAAATTGATGGTTTTGATGAAGAAACAGCCAAGGAACTACAAGATAGGGCTAAAGAGTTTTTAGAAGAAGAAGAAAAAGAGATTGCAAGCAAAGTGCAAGAGCTTGGAATTGAAGAAGATTTAGCAAATCATAAAGGTTTAACCTTGGGTATGCTGTTGACACTAGGTGAAGAAAATATCAAAACTTTAAAAGATTTTGCAGAGTTATCTACGGATGAAATTGTGGGTGGATATGATGAAATTAAAGGTAAAAGAGAAAAGTTTGATGGAGTATTAGAAGAATTTAATATTCCAAGAAAAGATGCTGAAGATTTAATTATGCGTGCAAGAAAAAAAGTTTTTAATTTTTAACAATGAGTTTCGAGGGTAAAAATGAGCAAAGAAAAGAAAAAAAAACTGACCTTAAAAAATTTCAAGGGTACGCCTCGAAAGTTCAACGATAATAGCACCAAAACCCAAGGTAAAGTTGTAGTAGAGAGAAAAAACTCTAATTTTAGACCACAAGACAAAAAACAAACTTTTGAAAAGAAGCCATTTTCAAAACCTTTTGCTCCAAAAATAACTCCTCCATCCGATGAAAAGAAAAAAAATGCCAAAGAGTGGGCTAAAAAAAAGATACAAGAAGAGTTGCACAAGGGCAAAAAAAAGAGTGAAAAAAAAGTTGAGGGAAAAAGAAGAGATTACAAACTTACACTAGGAAGGGCTTTAACAGATGCCGATGAAATAGAGCGTCAAAGAAGCCATGCATCGGTTAAAAGAGCTAGAGAAAAGCAGTTTAAAAAAGATGATGATCAGGAGGAAATCCAGAAAATTGCAAGAGATGTGAATATTCCTTCTGTTATTACTATTCAAGAACTTGCAAATCGAATGGCTGAAAAATCAAGTGCAATCATAAAATATTTACTAGAAAAAAATGTAAAAGTTACCGTTAATCATAGCATTGATGCTGATACTGCAGAATTTATTGTTGGTGAATTTGGACACAATGCAATTAGAGGAGATGTTACTGAAGATCAAATTAAAAAAATAGTTGACGAAGAAAAAGAAGATAAAGGTAGTGATCCAAGACCGCCTGTTGTAACGGTTATGGGCCATGTTGATCATGGAAAAACCTCATTGTTAGATGCTTTAAGGCAAGCAAACGTAGTGTCAACAGAGCATGGCGGTATCACTCAGCATATCGGCGCCTATCAAGTGAAAGTTAATGACAAGCAGTTAATAACTTTTATTGATACGCCTGGACATGCAGCTTTCACTGAAATGAGAGCCAGAGGATCAAAAATTACAGATATAGTTATACTTGTTGTTGCAGCAAATGATGGAATTAAACCTCAAACAATTGAGGCAATACAGCACTCCAAGGCAGCAGGTGTTCCAATTTTAGTAGCTGTAAACAAATGTGATTTACCAGGTGTTGACCCTAATAAAGTTAAAAACCAACTTTTAGAACACGAACTTATTGTTGAAGAAATGGGTGGTGATGTTTTGTGCACTGAAATATCAGCGATTAAAAAAACGAATTTAGATAAGTTAAAAGAAAATATTTTATTACAGTCTGAATTATTAGACTTAAAAACTAAAAAGGATAGCCTTGCCAAAGGTGTTGTTATTGAGTCTAGGCTTGATAAAGGCAAAGGACCTGTTTCGACAGTTCTAGTAACTAGCGGAACCTTAAAAAGAGGTGATACTTTTGTGAGCGGGGTAGCAAAAGGCAAAGTAAGAGCAATGTTTGATTATAATAACAAACAAATTTCTCAAGCCGAACCCTCTACACCTGTAGAAGTTATAGGTTTTGAAAGTGTTACAAGTGCTGGGGATGATTTTATAGTTTTAAATGATGAAAATAAGATTTCAGAAATACTGGAATTTAGAAAAAATGGAGCAAAACAAAAAACTTTAAAATCAACTACTGATAATAATGATATTTTTGGAAATGCAGATAAAGCTGAAACATTAAATATTGTAGTAAAAGCCGATGTGCATGGTTCACTTGAGGCTATAAACGCAGCATTATTAAAAATTGAAATCGAGAAAATTAAACCAAAAATTATTTTATCTGCAGTAGGCCCTGTTACAGAAACGGATGTAACTTTAGCTAAGGCATCAAATGCTAAAATTTTAGGCTTTAATGTCAGACCTAATAAAGAAGCTAAAGAATTGGCTAATAGCTATAAAATGGACATCAGTTATTTTAATATTATTTATGAGGCAATAGACTTTGTTGAAAAATCGATAAAAGGGACTTTGGAACCTGAGACAAAAGAGGAAAGTATTGGACAATGTGAAGTATTGGAAGTCTTTAATGTTTCAAAAGCAGGTAAAGTAGCAGGAGTTAAAGTTACACAGGGTGAAGTAAGAAATAATTCTGATGCAAGATTAACTAGAGATGGAACTGTAGTTTATACTGGAAAAATTGGAAGTTTATTTAGAGAAAAAAATGAGGCAAAAGAAGTAAAGTCGGGACTGGAATGTGGTCTAACAATAAAAGATTTTATAGATTATAAAAAAGGAGATATCATAGAAATTTTTCAGATTGTTACAGTTGATAGAGAGTAATAATGAAAAATAATAATCAGCCATTCACCCAAAGACAACTTAAAGCAGGTGAAAATCTAAAAAAAATTTTAGCCAGGTCATTTATTCAGCAAAATATTATATTACCAGAAATTGATACCAAATTAGTAACTATTACTGAGGTCAGAGTATCTCCTGACCTTAAGCATGCAAAGGTTTTCTTCATGCCACTGGCAGGAAGAGATATAGATAAATTTTTAAAAACATTAAATGAATATTCCTTAGAAATAAAAAAATCTGCATCAAAAGAATGGACAGCTAAATTTATGCCTAATCTAAATTTTGTTATTGATGAGTCATTTGATTATGCAGAAAAAATAGAAAATTTATTGTTAAAAGACAAAGACTAATGGTTCACGGTTGGATAAATTTATATAAGCCCACAGGTTTTACCTCATCATATTGTTTAAACTTACTAAAAAAAAAATTTAAACTAAAAAAGATTGGTCATATTGGAACTCTTGATCCTATGGCAGAAGGTGTTTTGCCAATAGCAATAAATGAAGCAACTAAAACAATTCCTTTAATTAATAAGTCTAAAAAAACTTATTTTTTTGAAGTGAATTGGGGCAAGCAAACCAATACTTTAGATTCTGAAGGTGAAGTAATTAATATATCTAAAATTATACCATCATATGAAGATATTAAAAAAATAACTAAAAAGTTTATTGGTTCAATCAATCAAAGTCCGCCTGAATTTTCTGCAAAAAAAATTGATGGAAAAAGAGCATATCAACTTGCCAGAGAAGGAGTTAAATTTGAGCTTAAAAAAGTAAAAAAAGAAATTTATGGATTAAAAATTTTAAACCATGACTTTAATAATAAAAAATCTTTATTTGTAGTCAGCTGTGAGAGTGGAACTTACGTTAGGAGCTTAGCCAAAGATATAGCATTGGAGTTAAAAACTTTTTGTTATTGCTCTAAAATTGTAAGATTAAGAGATGGAATTTTTAGAAAAAAAAACTCTTATGCTCTAAAAACACTGATAAATAACGAAAATATTTATGATTTTTTTAAATACATGCTTGATATTAAGTCTGTTTTATATCATATACCCACAATTGAAATTAACGATAAAAAATTAAAGCTTATTAAAAACGGAATGAAAGTAAGCATGTTGGAAGAAGTTGGTTCTAAAGAGCATAAAGAAATTCTAGCAGATTATCATCAAAACGTTGTGGCTTTGGGTTCCATGAAAAATGGAGTTTTTTATCCAAAAAGGATTTTAAATATTAATGAGTAAAAAAGACTTAGATAAAAGCAAAGTAATTAAGATGCTTCAAAAATCTGACAAAGATGTGGGATCTTCTGAAGTTCAAATTGGTATTTTAACTGAGAGAATTAAATATTTAACTGAACATTTTAAAAATAACAAAAAAGACAAGCACTCAAATACTGGATTAAGTAAATTAATTATTAGAAGAAAAAAACTTTTAGATTACTTAAATAAAAAAGAACCAACCTTATATAAAAAAGTTATTGAGCAGCTTGGACTAAGAAAATAGTTGGAGCTAATACATGTTTAACATTGTCAAAAAAGAAATTAATTGGGCGGGAAAAAATTTATCAATAGAAACCGGTAAAATTGCAAGACAAGCAGATGGTGCAGTTATATTAAGATGGGGTGATACTGTAATTATTTCAACTGCAGTTGCTTCAAAGAAGGCAAACCCTGATACAGATTTTTTTCCTTTAACTGTAAACTATCAAGAAAAGTTTTATGCTGCTGGTAAAATTCCTGGTGGTTATTTTAAAAGAGAAGCAAGACCAACCGAAAGTGAAACACTAATTTCAAGATTAATAGATAGACCAATTAGACCATTATTCCCAGACCAGTTTAGAAATGAGACGCAAGTTTTAACAACTGTACTATCTTATGACAAAGAATGTGATCCAGATATTTTAGCGGTGATTGCAAGTTCTGCAGCATTAAGTATTTCAGGGTTGCCTTTTCAAGGTCCAGTTGCTGCTTCCAAAGTGGGTTTGATTGATGGTAAGTTTATTTTAAACCCTTCAAAAGAAAGTATTAAAAGTTCTAATCTAGAATTAGTTGTTGCTGGTACCAAAGAAGCAGTTTTAATGGTTGAGTCAGAAGCTTCAGGTTTAACAGAGGCTCAGATGTTAGATGCTGTGAAATTTGGTCATGAAAATTTCTTACCAGTTATTAATTTGATTGAAGAATTGGCTAAAGAAGCAAGTAAACCAAAATGGGAAATTGAAAGTAAAGATTTTTCAGAATTAAAATCCAAAATTTCTTCAGAGGTTAAAGATCATTTAGTCAAAGCTTTTTCTGAAAAAGATAAAAAGCAACGCTCTTCTATGATTAGCGATGCTAATGAAAAAGTAGAAAAATTATTCGAAGATGATGAAACATACACAAAAGTTCAAATTAAGGACCAATTAAAGTCTTTAGAAAAAGATATTGTTAGAACAAAAATTTTAAAAGAGAAATCTAGAATAGACGGTAGAAAATTAGATGAAGTTAGAGATATTTTATGTGAAGTAGGAATTATCCCAAGAGCTCATGGATCATCTTTGTTTACAAGAGGTGAGACACAGGCAATTGTTGCTGCTACACTTGGAACATCTGACGATGAACAAAGGTTTGAAAGTCTAGAAGGGATGCAAAAATCTAGATTTATGCTTCACTATAACTTCCCCCCATTTTCTGTAGGAGAGGTTGGAAGAGTTGGTGGAACCGGAAGAAGAGAAATTGGTCATGGTAAACTTGCCTGGAGAGCTATAAATGCAGCACTTCCTAAGCATGAGGATTTTCCATATACGATCAGAATTGTATCAGATATTACTGAGTCTAACGGTTCTTCTTCGATGGCGACTGTTTGTGGTTCATCAATGGCTTTAATGCATGCAGGTGTTCCGATAGCAAAACCAATTGCTGGTATTGCCATGGGTTTAATTAAAGAGGGTGACGAATTTTCAGTATTAAGCGATATTTTGGGTGATGAAGATCATCTTGGTGACATGGACTTTAAAGTTGCAGGGTCTGCAGATGGAATCACCTCTCTTCAAATGGATATTAAGATTAACGGTATTACTTTTGAAATTATGGAGAAAGCTTTAGAGCAAGCTAAAAAGGGAAGATTAGATATTTTAAATGAAATGGCAAAAGCTATCAAAGAGTCTAATAAAGAATTATCGCAATACACTCCTAGAATGGAAAAAATTCAAGTTGATAAAAAGGACATCGCAACTGTGATTGGAAAAGGTGGAGCAAACATCAGAGAGATTGTTGAAGTGTCTGGTGCAAAAGTTGATATTAATGATAGTGGAGAAGTAACAGTTTCAGCTGCAGATCAAGAAACTAGAGATAAAGCAATTGAAATGATAAATTCACTAGTAGAGAAGCCTGAGGTTGGAAAAATTTACTCTGGAAAAGTAGTTAAGATTATGGATTTCGGTGCATTTGTAAACTTTTTAGGAAAACAAGATGGATTGGTTCATATTTCTCAGTTAGCTGAAAAAAGAGTAGAAAAAGTCTCAGATGTAGTCAAAGAAGGCGATGAAGTTAAAGTTAAAGTTATTGGATTTGACAGGGGAAAAGTAAAGCTATCTATTAAAGAAGCTTTAGGTTCTTAAGACATATTTTTAGGATCTGGCATTCCAACTTTATTATAACCAGCGTCTACATAGTGAATTTCACCGGTAACACCACCTGCAAGGTCGCTTAGAAGATATAATGCTGAGTTTCCAACATCATGAATATCAACATTTCGTTTCAAGAAAGAATGGTCTTCATTCCACTTGTATAAAAATTTAGCATCTCCGATTGCCGATGCTGCAAGAGTTTTGATCGGTCCTGCGCTTATCGCGTTAACCCTAATACCATTTTTACCAAGATCTCTTGCTAAATATTTTGTACTTGTTTCAAGGGCAGATTTGCAAACTCCCATTACATTATAGTTAGGAATTGTCTTAGTAGACTCGTAAGTTAAAGTAATCATACTTCCACCTTGCTTCATCAATGGCGCTGCTTCTTTTGCAACTTCTGTAAATGAAAAACATGATATAAGCATACTTCTTAAAAAATTATCTCTCGTAGTATTTAAGTATTCTCCTGATAATTCAGACTTATCTGAAAAAGCTACTGCGTGAACAACAAAATCTAATTCACCCCATTTATCTTTAATTTCCTGAAAAGTATTTACAATTTGCTCTTTATTTTCAACATTGCAGTCCAATGTAAATTTAGAACCTAAAGATTCGGCTAATGGAATTACTCTTTTTTTTAAAGCGTCACCTACATAAGTAAAAGCTAATTCGGCGCCATGTTCTGATAGTTTTTTTGATATACCCCAAGCTATTGACCTGTCATTAGCAACACCCATGATTAATCCTTTTTTACCTTTTAAAAGCATTTTAAACCTTCTCAAAAATCAGTGTTGAGTTTGTTCCTCCAAAACCAAAACTATTTGACATGACACAATTTAAATCTTTTTTTTCTACTTTTCTTAAAATTGGTAGATCTTTTGCTTTTTCATCTAAATTTTCGATATTAGCTGACTCAGCCATGAATCCATGCTCCATCATGAGAAGGCAAAATACAGCTTCTTGAGCTGATACAGCACCTAATGAGTGACCAGTTATTGATTTTGTAGAACTCATAGAAGGCACATCATTTCCAAAAGTTTCTTTTATAGCCTCTAGCTCTTTTACATCTCCAATTGGTGTAGATGTTCCATGGGTATTAATGTAATCAACTTTCTCATTTCTTTTCGTTGATAAAGCCATTTTCATACATCGCACAGCCCCTTCTCCAGAAGGCTGAACCATATCATAACCGTCTGATGTAGCACCATAGCCAGTAATTTCAGCATAAATTTTTGCTCCTCTTGATTTTGCTCTCTCCATTTCTTCAAGAACTAAAACAGCTGCACCACCTGCAATTACAAACCCATCACGGTCTGCATCGTAAGCTCTTGATGCTTTTTGAGGTGTGTCATTTCTTTTTGATGATAGTGCAGGCATGGCATCAAACATTGCCGACATCCCCCACTCTAATTCTTCACCACCACCCGCAAAAATAATATCTTGTTTTCCAGATTGAATTAATTCCATTCCATTTCCAATACAGTGAGCGCTAGTAGCGCAAGCTGAACTTATAGAATAATTTATACCTTTGATTTTGAATGGAACTGCTAGTGTAGCAGAGCATGTACTGGACATAGTTCTTGGTACAATCAAAGGCCCCATTTTTTTTGGGGAAGATTTTCTTGTAGTATCTACCGCATGAATTACATTTTTAATTGATGGTCCACCAGAACCTATTACAATTCCGGTTTTAATATTACTGATATCTTTTTCTTCAAGGCCAGAATTTTTAACAGCTTCTTTCATGGCAATATAGGCATAGGCTGAACCATCACCCATAAATCTTTTTTCTTTTCTCTCTAAAGCTTCATCTAAATTAAGTTTTATAGACCCGCAGACTTGGCTCCTAAAACCATATTCTTTATATTCTTCTGAAAAAACTATTCCTGATTTAGTATTTAATAAGGAATCTAAAACCTCTTCATTATTGTTTCCAATTGATGAAACTATACCAAATCCTGTAACGACTACTCTTCTCATAAATTACTTTTAAATAAACCTACTTTTAAATTTTTAGTACTATATATTTGTTTATCATCAATTAAAAGTACACCATCACCTAAACCTACTGACGTCTCTCCCTTTTTAATAATTTTTTTCATATCGATTTTATATTTAGCCAACTTGTTTGATTGTAAAACTTCACCTACAAACTTAACTTCCCCAACACCTAATGCCCTTCCCTTACCAGGATTACCAATCCATCCTAGAAAAAAGCCAACAAGTTGCCAAAGAGCATCTAGTCCTAGACAACCAGGCATAACTGGATCAGTTTTAAAATGACAGTCAAAAAACCAAAGATCTTTTTTTATATCTAGTTCTGCTTCGATATAACCTTTGTTGTACTGTCCACCATTTTCAGTAATTTTTGTTATACGATCAAACATCAGCATAGGAGGCGAAGGTAATCTAGCATTACCAAGTCCAAACATATCTCCATCAGCACAAGAGATAAGCTCATCGTAAGAGAAGGAATTTTTTTTTGTCATGAAGAAGATGTTTATACTTGATGGAAGTATTTATTTAAACAAAAAAGGCATTATTATTTTTTAATAATTTCATCTTTTTGTATACCCCAGAGATGATTTTTTTTAATCCAACCATTAATTTTTGAATTTTTAACTTTACACCAATTTTTGTTACATTCACTAATTATTAAAACTTGATATATTTCAAGCTTTGCTTTTGGCTTTGAAAAAATTGTAGGAGATGAAAATATAACCAGATTATTTTTTGTAGTTACTGTTGATCTTGTTCTAGATAATTGAGAAATATGTATCCATCCTAAGTCATTTTCATAATCTTTAATTTTTCTCCAATTATAATGTTCATCAATAATCAAAACTGGTAAATATTTATTTTTATAAATAAATTTTACTGGATAAGTTTTGGAAGGTCCAAGTCTAACATTTACTTTATTATTTTTTAAACTTCTAATTTCGGCTGAGGACGAATGATGTAAAAAAAAAATAGCAAAAATTATTAATAAAAGTTTATCCATGATTTTTACATTTTTGACTCTTATTAATTTTTACCATCCTAAAATTGAGTGTTTCAAAGTTTAAAACTAAAACATGATTTTTCAGGTTTGACTTGATACCTGCAATATTTTTTATCAATTCATTTGATATAATTGCCCCCGCTGATCCTGTTACTGTGCCAAGTATACCTTCATCTTGACAACTTGGTGAAATATTTGGAACCTTAGGCATAAAACATTTTAAGCAGGCACTCTTTTTTGAAAAATCAAAGAAAAAAATATGGGCATCAAATTTACTTACTGATCCAATAAATAATTTTTTTTTATTTTTAATGCATTCATCATTTATAATTAGTTTAGAAAGAAAATTATCTGTACCATCAATTATATAATTATAATTTTTTATTATTGATTTAATATTTTTAGCATTAATCTTTTTTTTAAATATTTTTATATTTATTTTTTTATTGATAAGTTGAAGTTTTCTTTTAGTTATTTCAGCTTTATGTTTTCCTATGTCTTTTTGATCGAATAAGACCTGTCGATGTAAATTACTTTTTGCGACTTTATCAAAATCTACAATTCCAAAATTTGTAATACCAGATCGAGCTAAGAAAAGTGCACATGGTGAACCTATGCCGCCAGCTCCTATAATTAAGATTTTTTCTTTTTTTAACTTTAATTGTCCTTGAATATTTATTTTTTTTAAGTTGATTTGACCTTTGTATCTTTCAATTTCATCTATTGTTAGTGACATTAATTTTTACCAGTAGAGCCAAAACCACCTTCACCCCTGATAGATTCTGGTAAATTATCTTTCACTTCAAATTCTGCTTTCACAATTGGGCAAAGAATCATTTGTGCGATTCTATCACCATTTTTAATTACAAAATCTTTATCACCCAAATTTATTAAAATTATTTTAATTTCTCCTCTATAGTCTGCATCAATAGTTCCAGGTGTATTTAATACTGTAATTTTATTCTTAAATGCCAATCCAGATCTTGGTCGGATTTGTATTTCTAAATTTTCAGGAATTGCTACAGAAATTCCTGTTGGAATTAATGCAGTTTCTTTTGATTTAATTATAATATCTTGTTCAATAAAAGCTTCTAAATCTAAACCTGAAGAGCCAGTTGTTTTGTATTCAGGGATATTAACTTTAGGATTAAGTTTTTTAATTAAGGCTTTTATTTTCATTAATTGTAAATTCTTTTAAAATTTTTTGAACTAATAATGTTGCAATTTCAGACTTTTCTCTTTTTGATATTTTTTCAATCTCTTGGTTTTTATGAATTATCGAAATTTCATTATTTTTAGAATTAAAACCAATATTTTTATCAGAAACATCGTTTGCAATTATCCAATCACAATGCTTTTGTTCAAGTTTTTTTTTAGCATATTCAATTACATTATTTGTTTCTGCTGCAAAACCTACGACAAGTTTTGGTCGTAAATTATTGTGATTGCTTATAAAGCTTAGTATGTCCATATTTTGATATAGTTTTAAATTTAAATCTTTATTATTTTTTTTAATTTTTTGTTCAAATTTATCAGTTCTAAAATCTGAAACCGCCGCTGAACATACTGCAATATCTGTAGGCAAACTTTCTTTAACCGCCTCAAGCATTTCCTGAGCGGTTGTAACTTTTACTGTATTAATGTTATCCTCAATTTTGATTTGAGAAGGACCCATTATCAGCTTTGTTTTTATTCCACACTCAACCATTTTTTTAGCAATATAATAACCTTGCAAGCCAGAAGACTCATTTGAAATATATCTAACAGGATCAATATATTCTCTTGTTGGACCGGCAGTAACTACTGCTGATAAATTAATATCTTTTTTTATAAAAAAATTATCGATTGTAAATTCAATTTCATTAACATTTGCCATTCTGCCTTCACCGAACTCACCACAAGCTAAAAGCCCTTCTGATGGACCAATCATTGAAAAATTTCTTTTTTTCAATTTTTCGACATTTATTTGAGTAGCATTTTTTTCCCACATTTTTACATTCATCGCTGGTGCTAAAAATATTTTTTTATTGGACGCAAGAATAACAGTATTAATAAAGTCATTTGCCGAACCATTAGAGATATTTTCAATGATATTGGCAGTAGCAGGAGCTACTAAAATTAAATCTGCCCATCTTGATAAAGCTATATGATCCATTTCAATTTCTTCATTAAGATCAAAT
Organism: Candidatus Pelagibacter sp. HIMB1517; assembly: GCF_052047895.1. NCBI lineage: Bacteria > Pseudomonadati > Pseudomonadota > Alphaproteobacteria > Candidatus Pelagibacterales > Candidatus Pelagibacteraceae > Candidatus Pelagibacter > Candidatus Pelagibacter sp. HIMB1517. The sequence continues at coordinate 15,446 of NZ_JBNAIW010000007.1, read as the reverse complement.
TTGTTAAGATAAACTTTGTTATTAGACAATGATGAAATTGATAGAGGTGTTACAAATTCTTCTGCAGTTTTTGTTAATATTGTTTTTATTTCATAGTTCTTTGAGCGTAAATTTCTAATTAAGTCTAAAGTTTTGTAGGCAGCAATGCCACCAGAAATAATTAATAAAATTTTTTTATTATTTTTCATTAGAGCTTAATTAAATAATACTAACAATGATATTACCACTAATAAGATAAATATAATTATTTTATTTTGTTGATTTTTAATTTTTAATTTTTCAAACTGAAATTTTTTTGCCATCTCATTATTTGATGCCACTGTTCCAGCGGCAAGCAGTTCCAATGCTTTTGAGGCTTTGTCCATCATACTTGGCAGCTCTGGTAGCCTATCCATAACTTGCGATGTGGTTTTGATAGCTTGATTTATCTTTGCTTCAGGTCCAACTTCTTTTTTTAGCCACCCTTCTAAAACTGGTTTTGATATTTCCCAGATATTTGCATCCTCATCAAGTGTTCTAGCTACCCCTTCAACCACAACCATAGTTTTTTGCAAAAGTAAAAGTTGAGGCTGAGTTGCCATGTTAAATTGTTCTGTAATTTCAAAGAGTTGTGCTAATAATTTTCCCGCTGAAATATTTTTAATTGACTGTCCAAAAATAGGCTCTCCGATGGATCTAAGCGCTTGAGAAAAAGCATCTTTTGACTGATCTAAAGGAACTAGCCCTGCAATAAAATGTACGTCAGCAACCTTTTCATAATCTCTTTGAATGAAACCATATAAAATTTCAGCTAAATATTTTCGATTATCTTTATCTAATCTACCCATTATTCCAAAGTCGACCGGAATAATGTTTCCATCTGAGTCTACAAAAAGATTTCCCTGATGCATGTCGCCGTGAAAAAAACCATCCCCGACAGCTTGTCTTAGGAAATTTTGAATTATATTTTTTGCAAGTTCTTTTTTATCAATTTTAAGTTCATTAATTTTATCTAATTCTTTTATACTAATACCTTCTACTTTTTCAGAAGTTAAAACTCTTTTTGATGTAAAATCCCAATTAATGTCAGGCACTTTAAATTTTGGATCAGATTTTGTATTTTTCTTTAATTCACTGCCCGCTGATCCTTCAAATCTTAAATCCATCTCAATGGCCGTAATTTCTTTAAGCAAATGAACTACTTCAATTAATTTAAGTCTTTTTGTTTTAGGTAAAATTGTTTCCACTATTGAAGCAAATAACATTAACGCTTCTAACTCTTCATTGAATTTCTTTTCAATACCAGGTCTTAATACTTTAATCGCATATTGCTTACCCTCAATTGTTGCAAAATGAACTTGCGCTATAGAAGCTGCAGCTATCGGTTTGCTTAAATTTTCAATTTGTTTGTACTTTTCTTCTCCAATTTCATTACTTATACTTTTTTTTGCTATTTCCATATCAAAGGGTGGCAAGTCATCTTGTAAGCTTTGAAGTTCTTTAGCTAGATCTTTACCAACAATGTCAGGTCTTGTTCCGAGAAATTGACCAAGCTTAATAAACGTTGGGCCCAATTCTTTTAATGCCGACACTAATCTTTGGCCAACACTTTTGCTGTCTAAACTTTTTTTTTTAAAAGAAGAAAAACCGAAAATTTTTATTGAATATCGAATTAAAAAATTTGGTTTATACAATTCACCAAAATAATCTAGGGTTGAAGATTTAGCCAAAGCTCTGCCAATTTTCAGAAGAATTAAAATTTTTTTAATCATTTAGCTTCCAAGAATAATGTATCGAAGCAATTCCACCAAATATATCTCTGGTGCTAATATTTCTAAAACCGACATCTCTTAATTTTTTTGATATTTCTTTTTGAGAATAAAAATCTTCAATACTTTTAGTGAGATATTCATATGGCTTTGAATCTTGATTAAATACTTTTCCTAGAGCAGGTATTGATTTAGAGTAAAAATTATAAATTTCTCTTAGTATCGGTTTATTAACTTTATAAAATTCAAGACAATAAAAACCCCCACCTTTTCTTAAAATTCTAAAAGCTTCTTTGAGAGCAATATCTAATTTCGATATATTTCTAAGACCAAAGCTAATTAGATATGCATCAATAGAATTGTTTTTTAGAGGTACTGTTTCTGCATAACTACAAAGATGCTTGATATTTTTGTAACTTTTAAATTCATCAATATTTTGATTTAACATATTAAAGTTTGGCTCAATCCTTATTATTTCTTTGCTTTTGTTTTTTTGGATCAGTAATCTTGAAATATCACCGGTTCCTGATGCCATATCAACTATTGTGTTGTTATTTTCTAATATAACCGTATCTACAAATTGTTGCTTCCATATTCTATGGGTACCAAGTGACATGATATCATTCATCATATCGTACTTCTTAAAAGCGCCATCGAATACTTTATTTACTAAACTAGTATTTTTATATTGGTGAATATTTTTCATAATTCTTTAAAAGACGATTGTATTAAAAAAAAAATTATATGCCAGAACTTCCAGAAGTTGAGATTACAAAAATAAGCTTAAGCAAACAGATTTTGCATAAAAAAGTAAAAAATGTCACAATATTAAATCCTAACCTTCGATACAAATTAAATAAACAAAATTTATTATCTTTAAAAAATAAAATTATAAAAAAAATAATTAGAAGATCAAAGTATTTACTGATTCATTTTAATGATAAAAATATTTTATTAGTGCATCTTGGAATGACAGGCCGGTTTTATTTTGTGAAAAAAGGTAAAAATAAAATTGATACTAGTTTTTACACTAAAAACGAAATAATTAAAAAACATGATCACTTAAAACTTTCATTCAAAGGTTTTGATTTAATTTATAACGATATTAGAAAATTTGGATTTATTAAGAAAATTTTATCAACAAATATTGAAAGCACAAAACATTTAAGTTCACTTGGACCTGAGCCATTAAGTTTAAATTTTAGTTTTAAATATTTAAAAAACAAAATTAGTAACTCAAATTCTTCTGTGAAAAATTTATTAATGAATCAATCTGTAGTTTCAGGCTTAGGTAACATATATGTAAATGAGGCTCTATTCAGAAGTTGTGTTAGCCCTCAAAAACCGGGAAAGTTTCTAAAAGATATAGAAACAAGAAAAACTATAATTGCCATTAAAAAAGTATTGAAAATGGCAATAAAAGCTGGTGGTTCAACTATCCAAAATTATCACAACTCTGAAGGGAAGACTGGTTCTTATCAAGCTAATTTTAAAGTTTATGACAGAGAGGGTGAAACTTGTAAAAGAGCTGGGTGCACTGGAAAAATTAGGCGTGTAATCGCTTCTGGAAGGTCTTCTTTTTTTTGTATTAAGTGCCAAACATAGTGTTGACCACAATTAAAAAGGCTATATAAACTGCCCATCAAAAAAAATGGCAAATACATCATCAGCTAAAAAAAAAACAAAAGTCATTAAAAGAAAGACAGCTATTAATCGTATAAGGATTGGTAAGTTCAAAGCAGCAATTTCTGAGATAGAAAATGCAATCAAAAGTGGAGATAAAGCTAAGGCCAAAAAGCTTTTTGATAAATTCCAGTCACAGTTGATGAAAGTATCTAAAAAAGGCTCTATAAGAAGACAAACTGCATCAAGAAAAATTTCTAGAACTTCAAAAAAGCTTGCTTTGATGAAGTAAGTTTAAGATTCATTTAAATTTAAAAAAAAATTCAACTTTAGATTTTAAAATTTCATTTAACAGATCAAAAAAAATTTAAATTCTTTTGTAATGCAAAAAGTGTTTAATAAATTTCGTGCGACAATTTAATTTCTAAAAAAATTATTTTCACAATCCAAAGTTGTTATAATTTTTTTTTTAAAAAAAAAATTTTTTTGTTGCTTACGCATTTTGTTTTAATTAAAAGACTTTCTCATGAAAAGTTCATCAGCCTTACAAATTAACGAAGATATTAAAAAAAACTGGGAAATTGTTCAACAAAAGTTGAAAGAAACTTACGGTTTAGATGTTTACAAAAGCTGGATACAAAATGTTGAAGCTAAAGGTATTGATTTTTCATCTTTAATTTTAGTTGTTAAAACAAGATTTGTTAGAGACTGGATTGTTTCTCACTACGCAGATAAAATTTTAGATCATTATCAAAAACTTGATAATTCAGTATCTAGAATTCAATTTGAAATTAATGAAATTTTTGATGAAAAAAGATCTACAAATATTTTAGATTTTGGATCAGGTACAAAAATAATTGATTTAAAAGATACAAATTATGGAATTAATAGAATAGATCCTCGATTAAACTTCGAAAGTTTTGTAACGGGCGAAAGTAATCAATTAGCTTTTTCAGCTGCTAAAAGAGTTACAGAAAGTCTTGGTCATTATAATCCTTTATATATCTATGGCGGTGTTGGACTAGGAAAAACTCACATTTTAAATGCTATTGGAAATCAACTTAAACAAATGGATAAAAAGGTAATCTATCTTTCAGCTGAAAGATTTATGTATCAATTTGTAAAATCAATTAAAAATAAAGATACACACAAATTTAAAGAAATTTTTAGAAACGCTGATGTACTTATATTAGACGATATACAGTTCATTAGTGGTAAAGAAGTAACACAAGAAGAGTTTTTCTATACATTTAATAGTTTGTTAGAAAATCAGTCTCAAGTTGTGATTTCATGTGATAGATCACCAAATGAACTAGATCGTATTCAAGACAGAATAAAATCAAGATTATCAGGGGGCTTAGTTGTTGATGTTCAGCCACCTGATATTGGCTTAAGACTTGAAATATTAAAAAAGAGATGTTTAGCCGAGAAAAATCATTTTGGTAATGAGATACTAATAAATGATGAAATATTATCATTTATATCGAATGAATTTAAATCAAGTGTTAGAGACATGCTTGGTGTATTAAATAGAGTTATAGCATCAGCTAGAATTCAAAATAAAACACCGACTTTGCAAGATGCAAAACTTATTTTGAAAGATCTTCTGAATAATATGCAATCAGTTATAAGTATTGAAGATATACAAAAAATTGTTGTTGCTTATTATAATTTATCAATGAATGATTTTTTATCTGCAAGAAGATCAAGGCATATCGCTAGACCAAGACAAATAGCGATGTATTTATCAAAAAAATTAACAACAAAATCACTGCCTGAAATAGGTAGAAAATTCACTGGTAGGGACCATACTACTGTAATACATGCAATAAAAAAAATAGAAGAATTGATGTCAAAAGATCGTCAATTCGAGTATGAAGTACAAAGTATTACAGATAGAATAATCAAGAAATAAAATGGAATTTAAAATTGACAGAGATGTTTTATTAAAATCTCTGGCACATGTACAAGGTGTTGTTGAAAAAAAAAATACGTTACCAATTTTGGGCAATGTCTTAATAGAAGCTCATGATGGATTTTTAAAGCTAACGGCCACAGATTTAGATATTATTATTACGGAAAAGCTTACATGTCAGACGATAAAAGAAGGATCAACAACAACAACGGCACAGGTAATTTATGACATCGTTAGAAAACTTAAAACCGGATCGTCACTACATTTGTCATTAAAGGAAAATAATAGATTAAAATTAATATCTGGCAAATCTGACTTTAATTTAACATGCATATCTCCTGACGAGTTTCCAATATTAGAAGATAATATGGATGAACAGTATTTAGAAATACCATCTTTTGAATTTTTAAAAATAATAAATAAAACAAAATTTTCTATCTCTAATGATGAGACAAGACATTATTTAAATGGAGTTTATTTAGATAAAAAGGATGGAGAAAATAAATTAATTGCGGTTGCAACAGACGGTCATAGACTTAGCAAGTCAGCGACAGAAATAAAGGGCGCAGACAATTTTCAATCAGTAATCTTACCTAAAAAAACTGTATTTGAATTACTTACAATAATTGATGAAGATTCTATCAATCTTAAAATTTTATCTACAAAATCTAAGATTAAATTTTTGTATAAAGATATTGTTTTAATTTCAAAGGTGATCGATGGAAAATTTCCAGATTATGAGAAGGTTATACCAAAAGATGAACGTATAGCCGCAAAATCAAACGTCGAAGAATTTATAAGCGCTTTAGATCGACTGAAATCGTTATCTTCAGATAGAAAAGGAGTCATCAAAATATCTTTAGATAAAGGGTTGATGAAGTTTTTAATAAATGATGCTATTTCTGGAGATGGTATTGAAGAAGTGCAAACTCAATATCAAGGGGAGCATTTAGAGATTGGTTTCAATTCGACATATTTAATCGATGTTGCAAATGTTTTAGAAAGTAAAGATATTGTCCTAATGTTAAAAGATGCAACTTCACCTATACAAGTCAAAGATGAAAGCGATCCCCTTAGTACTTACATTGTTATGCCAATGCGTGTAATTTAATAAGTATTTAATGGCAAGTGTAACAAAAATAAATATTAAAAATTTTAAATCTCATAAACAATATAATTTAGAAATTAGTAAAGATTATCAGCACATAATTATTTATGGAGATAATGGCGTTGGAAAGACTAATCTAATAGAGAGTTTATCTTTTTTTTCTAATTCAAAAGGATTAAGAGGTGATACTTTAGATAAGTTATTACCAGAACAAGAAACAAATATTATTGATACAAACATACAAGCAAAAATTTTATCGAACTTTAATCAATTTAATTTTTCTTTCAAAATAACTAAAGATCAAGAAAGTTTAAAAAAAACCTTTTTTTTAGAAGAAAAAAAAATATCACTACCCAAAATAAAAGAAATTTTAAGTTTCATCTGGTTATCACCATATATGGATAAAATTATGTATGAAGGACAATCTATAAAAAGAGATTTTATAGATAAATTAATCTCACAGAACGAAAAAAATTTTAATTTATCAGTATCAAGTTACAAAAAAAATATAGCAGAAAGGCTACAAATTCTAAAAAATACAAAAGACAAAAAATGGCTTGATATAATAGAGAAGAGATTAGCAGAAAATATTTATGAAATTTTTTTAATGAGAAGGAACTATGCAAACAAAATTAATAAAATTATTTCAGATAAATTAAAAAATTTCAGGGAAATTAATATTAAATATAACAATGATCTATTTGATGATCTAAATGAAAAAAAAATAAAAATAGAGATTTTTTTTGAAAAATTGAAATCTAATCGTGCACTAGATGAGATTACTAAAAGGACAAATTTTGGTATCAATAAAGATCAGATTTTTTTTTTCGACAAAATCAAAAATAGAAATACAGATGCCTGTTCAACAGGTGAGCAAAAATCATCACTATTAACTATTATTCTTGCCAATTGTTGGAAATTAAAAATAGAAAAAAAAGATTTTATTCTTTTATTAGACGAGGCCACTTCTCATATTGATGATCAAAACTTCGGGAGGCTTGTCACTGAAATTGAAAAATTTGGCACCCAAATTTGGTATACTGGAACGAGCAAGAATCTATTTCAAGCTATTGAAAATAAAGGGTTTTTTATACATTTAGAGTAATCTATACCTCCATTTTTAAGAGTAAAAATGTTATAAATAAAAGTTCGTTTTAATCAAAAAAAATTAAAAAATGTCTACAGCTATTACAAAAAAAACCGAATATGGAGCAGATTCAATCAAAGTTTTAAAAGGACTTGATGCAGTTAGGAAACGTCCTGGTATGTATATTGGTGATACCGATGACGGCACTGGTTTGCATCATATGGTTTTTGAGGTCGTTGACAATGCAATAGATGAGGCCTTGGCCGGTCATTGCGATACGATTGTAGTTAAAATTAATAAAGATAATTCGGTATCCGTATCTGATAATGGCAGAGGAATTCCTGTTGAAATACACAAAACAGAAAAAATTTCTGCAGCAGAAGTAATAATGACCCAATTGCATGCTGGGGGTAAATTTGATCATAAAACATATAAAGTTTCTGGTGGTTTGCATGGTGTGGGTGTGTCAGTAGTTAACGCACTTTCCAAGAGTTTGAAAGTTGATATTTTTAGAGACGGAAAAAAGTATTTTGTAGAATTTGAAAATGGAATTACTAAGGCACCACTAAAAGAAATAGGTAAGTCCGACTTAACAGGAACTAATGTTACTTTTTTACCATCTAGTGAAATATTTACTGATACTAAATTTAATCTTTCAATTTTAGAAAAAAGATTAAAAGAATTAGCATATTTAAATAAAGGATTGAATATTCAATTAAGTGATGAAAGAAAAGAAAAAGCGAAAGTTTTAAACTTTAAATTTGATGGTGGAATAAAAGAGTTTGTTAAGGATTTAAATAAATTAAAAAATAAAATTAAAAATGAAGATAGTCAGTTTATATTAGAAGAGCCATTATATTTTCAGTCAAATAAAAATGATATTGATGTAGAGTGTGCACTCTTATGGAATTCTTCTTACAATGAAAACGTTTTATGTTTTACAAATAATATCCCCCAAAAAGATGGTGGAACACATTTATTAGGTTTTAGAAATTCAATAACAAGATTAATCAATAAATATGCGAATGATTTTGGTCTGTTAAAAAAAGATAAAGTAACCATAGTTGGAGATGATGTGAGAGAGGGCTTAATTTGCGTATTGTCAGTAAAAGTTCCGGATCCAAAGTTTTCTTCACAAACAAAGGAAAAACTTGTTTCCTCAGAAGTTAGACCGGTTGTTGAAACAATAACCAATGAAAAAATTTCATTATGGTTTGATCAAAATCCTAAAATCGCAAAAACAATTATTGGTAAGATAATTCAAGCAGCTGTGGCCAGAGAAGTTGCTCGTAAAGCTAGGGAGAGCGTAAGAAGAAAAAACGCTATTGATATTACCAGCCTTCCTGGAAAACTAGCTGACTGTCAGTCTAATGATATTAATAAAACTGAATTATTTATCGTTGAGGGAGACTCTGCGGGCGGTTCAGCAAAGCAGGCAAGAAATAGGGAATTTCAAGCGGTATTACCCTTAAGAGGAAAGATTTTAAATACTTTTGTTGAGGCTAAAAATAATTCCTCGGATATCAAAAAAGTTTTTTCTAAAATGTTATCATCTAATGAAATTGTTACTTTAATAAATGCTATTGGTACTGGCGTAGAACCATTTGAATTAGAAAAATTGAGATATGGTAAAATTGTAATTATGACCGATGCCGATGTAGATGGATCTCACATAAGAACCCTTTTACTAACTTTCTTTAATAATAAACCATTTAATGAATTGATAAAAAAAGGGCATATTTATATTGCGCAACCTCCTCTTTATAAAATTAAATCAGGTAAAACAGTAAATTATTTAAAAAATGAAAATGATTTGGAAAAATTAGCAATAGAAAATTCGCTAAAGAAAATTGAAAGTGTTACTTTTAAAAATGATAAAAAATTTAAATACGATAAAACCTTTATTGTTCAGTCATATGAATTATACAAATTAATTAAATCCATAGATGGTGACAAAGAAATTTTAGAACAATTATCAATTGTTGGAGCATTTACCGAGAAAGACAATATAATTTTAATAACTGAGGATAAAAATAATCAAAAAAAATTAGGTGCAATTAAAGCTGTAGCTGAAAATCTAAATCAAAATTTAGAAAAAGATGAATCAAAGTGGCAAGGATTAATTGAAAATGATAGCTTTATTTTACGAAGAGAGTTTTATCATGAATTAATTGAAAAAAGATTAGATATTAATTTTTTATCAAATAATAAAATTTTAACCAATCTTTCTAAATTTAATAAAACTGCAAATATTTTTCAAAATTCTTGCGTTATAAAAGAGGGAGATGCGTCTCATAAAGTCAATTCACTCATAGAATTTATTGAAGTCATCATTGAAATTGGAAAGAAAAACTTATCATTACAAAGATTTAAAGGTTTAGGAGAGATGAATCCTGATGAATTGTGGGAAACAACACTAAATCCTAAAAACAATTCTTTACTAAAAGTAAATTATTCAGAATTAAATGGGGAAATTTCGCAGCCTTCTTCATCAGATGATGAAATATTTTTTACTTTAATGGGTGAGGACGTTTCAAAAAGAAAGAACTTTATTAATTCTAATGCTATAAATGTATCAAATTTAGACATTTAGGCATGTTTTTTAAAGATCGAATTAATTCAAAAGACCTTAGAATAACTTTAGAGACTCTTATTAACATAAGATGGATAGCCATATTAGGTCAGTTCTTTACAGTATCATTTGTTTATTACGGCCTTAAATTTGAATTTCCTTACTATATTGCTTTAGTATTAATTTTTCTTTCAGCGATTATAAATGCTTATTTAGAGATTAATAAAAAAAAATTCTTAACAATTGATAATTTTGCTGCCACTGTAAGTATTTTTTATGATCTGGTTCAATTGGTGATTTTACTATTCATGACTGGAGGTTTATCAAACCCCTTTTCAATTTTAATCATAGTTCCAACCACGATTTCAGTCACTTACCTCTCAAGAGGAAGCAGTCAATTTATAGTTACTTGTTCTATTATTTTTTCCACTGTTATTGCTTTTTATCATATGCCACTACCCTCACCGCAAAACCAAACACTAAATTTTCCAAAATACTACGACATTGGAATGTGGTTATCATTAGGTATAGGGATTATTTTCCTAGGTAATTATGCGTATCAATTGGGTAGAGACAATAGAATAAGATCTGAAGCACTAAATAAGTTGGAGCAAGAACTTACAAATGAAAAAGTAGTTAATTCAGTTGGCGGTATAGCTGCGGCAGCTGTGCATGAACTGGCCACTCCCCTTGCAACAATTTCACTTGTTAGTAAGGAGCTTCAAAAACAAATCTCTAAAAACAACCTGGCAAAAGATGATATCAATTTATTAATTGAGCAGGCAGCAAGGTGTAGTTCAATTTTAAAGGATATAGCAGAGAAGAAACAAGAAGATCAATTCATTGCAAAAGTTTCACCAAAAGAACTAGTTAATGAGATAGTATTTTCAGTAGATAATAAATTTAATAAAGAAATTAATATTATTAATAAATCTCTCAATGAAAGAATAAAAATGAATAAGAAAACTGAAATAAGTTACGCAATAAGAAATTTTATTGAAAACGCAATTAAATTTGCAAAAAGTCAAATTGAAATAGAAATAGATCAAAACAAAAAAAATACCAATATTACAATAAGTGATGACGGCCAAGGATTTCAAGACGATGTAATTTCAAATTTAGGTCAACCTTATTTAAAATCTGAAAAAGTTAATAAAAATAAAAAAGGAATGGGTTTAGGAGTATTTATATCGAAAAGTTTACTAGAGAGATGTAATACAAGGGTAATATTTCAAAATAAAAAGAATAATTCTGGAGCAGTAATTAAAATTACCTGGGTTAATTCTCAAATGGCAAATTTGTAAGATAAAATTTTATAAACTAATTTTGCTGCTAAAAAATCACATGCATGCAAATGAGGATTTGGGGCTAATTCATTCACATCAGCACCTACAACATTGGAGTTTTTAAATACTGTTTTCAGTATGCGCATTGCATCAGACCAGAATAAACCATCTGGTTCTGGTGTACCAGTTGCAGGCATAAGGCTGGAATCAAATCCATCCAAGTCAAATGTTAGATACACATCTTTATTTTTTAATATTTTAGATAGTTTTTCCATACTCCACTTATGCATTTCATTTCCCCAAAAAATTTTAATTCTTTTATTATTCTTTTTAAAATAATTAAATTCTTCTTGGCATAAATTTCTAATTCCAATCGATACAATTTTAACATTTTTATTATCTAAACATCTTCTCATAGCTGCAGCATGTGAATTATGAATTCCCATGTAACCATCCCTTAGGTCTGCGTGAGCATCAATTTGAACAATAGTCAAATTTGAATATTTTTTCACTAATGCTTTAATAATTGCAGGTGTAATAGAATGTTCACCTCCAAGGGTTAGGGGAAAGCACTTTGATTTTAAAGTTTTTTCAATGATCTTTGAAAGTTGGTTTAAGCTATCATTAAGTTTTGATTTAATTTTTTCCTGTTTTAAAGTTTTAATATTAAATTTTTTATAAGGTTCTAACTTCAGCTCTTCATCAAATAATTCGACTTGGTGAGATGCTTCAATAATTTTTTTGGGACCATTTTTTGTTCCACCGCTGTAACTTACTGTTTTTTCAAGACCAAACGGAATAATATATACTTTATTTTTATTTTTATTTTCTTTTGGTAGTCCAAGAAAACCTTCGGATGGTTTTAAAAATTTCATTAATCAAAAATTTTAGAGAAATTTTTTACAGTTCTATCTTTCCAATATCCTCTGTGATATGCGTCACTTGCAATTAGTGGTAAAACAGAGGTTGCTTCGGCAAAAACCATTTGTTCTTCTGTGGTATCAACTTTGCCCCAAGAGCTTGCCTCTTTCAGAGTTGAGCTACTGCAGGCTCCGTCACGACTATCAGCAACCGTGATTTGTACTGCATATTTATGCATTTCAACTTTTTTATTAAGAAGTTCTGCACAAATTACAGTATCTTGAATAAAGTTCTTTGGAACTCCACCACCTATCATTAATAATCCTGATGCGTTAGATTGGATTTTAATTTCCGTTAATTCACGAAATTCTTTTATTGAGTCAATGGTCATATGTTTATCTGGATTTCTCTCTTGATGCATCACTAGACCAAAACCTGCTGAACTATCAGTAAATGCTGGGCAAAAAATAGGTACATTATGATCATAAGCTAATTCAATTAGTGAATTTTTTTTCTTGGCGTTTGTCTTTAAGTATCGTCCTAATTCCTTGATAAATTCTCTTGAAGTGTAGGGTCTTGGTTCAAGTGTATCAGCAATCTCACCAATGATCCTGTCGCAATTTTGCAACTCATCTTCATCGATGTAAGTATCATATATACGATCAATATAATTATCTCGTAGAACACCGTCATCTTGAAATTGAGAACCTTGATAATGTTTAAAACCAAGTGCTTCAAAAAAATCCATATCAATAATTGAAGCTCCTGTCGCAACAATTGCATCAACCATATTATTTTTTACCAAGTCTGAATAAAGCTTCATGCATCCAGCTGCAGACGTAGAACCAGCTAAAGTTAAGAATATAGTACATTCTTTGTCTTTAAGCATATTATTATAAATTCTAGATGCGTTTGCAGTCTCTCTTGAAACAAAAGACATTTTTGACATGGAGTCTATAATTGGTCTGGCATCAAATGATGTAATATCGATATGCTCAACGGGTTGCTTTAAAAAGCTAGATTTGTTGTGACCCATTTTTATGCAAATAAAGTTTTAATATTTTGGTTTTCGTCGGCTTCATAAATTGACATTAAAGGTTTATCTTGAACTTCATGAAGTTGATTAGAATAAAAACCATTAAAATTTGTTCTTAAGCTCATTCCATAAGCACCTAATTGACCAATCTCGATATAATCACCGGTATTGATATTTGAAGGAAGCATAAATGGTCCTTTCATATAATCTAATCCATCACATGTTGGTCCGTAAAAACTATAAGGCACCAATCTTTTTGATGGTGTATTTTCAATTTGAATTGCTCTTGTTGGAAAAATAAATCTAGGTGTTCCAGCATCAAATAAAGATCCATACGTACCGTCATTAATATATAAATGTTGTTTTTTCTTTAGCTCAACTCTCACAATTGTTGAACCACTCTCGGCAACTAAAGCCCTACCTGGTTCACAGATCAGCTTAGGTGTTTTAGTCAAATTTAATTTATTTAATGCCTGAGTAATTTCTTTAAAATAATTTTGAATAGGTTGCGGATATAAATCAGGATACGTTGTAGGAAATCCACCTCCAACGTTAATTATATCAGGAATAATATTAGATTTTTTTATAATATTGCCAAGATCCTTTATCGCTTTTGAATAGGCAATTGGATGCATACATTGTGACCCAACATGAAAACTAAAACCAAATTTTTTTGATTTTACCTTTGCAATTTTTGATAACGAAACTGCTTCATTAACACTTGCTCCAAATTTTTTAGATAAGTCTATTTCAGAATGTTCATTAGATGTTTGAATTCTTAAAAATAATTCAAGATCTTTTGCATTATTCGTAACTTTTAAAATTTTGTCTAATTCTTCTTTACTATCAAATGAGTAAGCTTTGACACCATGGTAAAAATAAGCTTCTTTAATACTGCTCTCTTTTTTTACAGTATGCATGAAATATATTTTAGATTCTGGTGAGAGTTTTTTTACTAACTTGATTTCTTCAATTGATGCTGCATCAAAGTTTTTTATACCATTTTTAATTAATGTTTTTACTACTGCTTCTGTAGGATTGCATTTTACTGCATACAGCACATCACCAGGAAAATTATTATTAAACCAATCTGCCGATAATTTTAAACTATGTTTTCTAAAGCAATATACCGGATCTATCGGCTGTAAAGCTTTGACCAACTCGTCCACACACTGAAATTTTGCCATCTCATAAAACCTCTCGTTAGTTAACAGTCAGTCGTTTTTTTTCATGAAAAAAATCCCCTAAAAAAAACAACTTAAATCGCGAAATAAAGTAATTTCAGTTTATGTAAAGAAAAAAAAACACTTGGCACTGAAATGAATTAGACTTTGATATCTGGATTATTTGCTCTGTAAGAGTTGTAAAAACTGGTATGCTACGTATATTAAGAGTTATGAAAAATACAGTTGGCAAGATGAATATTGAAGATTTTGCAGATAAAACCTTGCTAATTGTAGATGATGATGACCCATTCAGAAACAGATTAGGTAGAGCTATGGAGTCAAAGGGATTTAAAGTTTCTTTAGCCAAAAGTATAGAAGAAGGCTTAATATCAGCTCGAAAATCACCTCCTGGTTTTGCTGTCGTAGATTTAAGGCTTTTGGACGGAAATGGATTGGATGTAATTGAAGAAATTCATAAACTTAAACCAGATAGTAGAGTTGTCATGTTAACGGGTTATGGGAATTTGCCAACAGCAGTGTCTGCAGTCAAAGCAGGGGCAATTGATTATTTAGCTAAACCAGCAGATGCAGAGGATGTAGAGGCAGCATTGTTAGCTGAACCAAATAGTAAAGCTCAGCCACCAGAAAACCCTATGTCAGCTGACAGAGTAAAATGGGAGCACATCCAACGCGTGTTTGAACTTTGTAATAGAAACGTGTCCGAAACTGCAAGACGTTTAAAAATGCACAGAAGAACTCTTCAAAGAATTTTATCTAAAAGATCTCCTAAATAGTTCTAAAGTATTTTGAAAAAATATTATAATTTTTTTTTGGTCCATTAATTTTTGTACGAATTATAAAGTAGTTTTTAGATAGTATATTCAAAGATGAAATATATAAATCTTAGCCACAAAAATATATAGACGGTTTGAAATATTATAAGTTAAATTATTGATATATAATAATATTATAAATACCATAACCTGTCACTTATACACATATCCGAGCCCACCAGACCAAAAAACCTCTCCTAAGCCGTCATAA
>NZ_JBNAIW010000006.1:0-87731 GCF_052047895.1 Candidatus Pelagibacter sp. HIMB1517 | reverse complement strand
ATCTAAAATTTTATTTAATTTTAATTTTTTAAATAAAAAAAAATCAATAATATCTTTTTTAAACCTCTTAATCCAAAATTTTTTGTTAATAGTATGGTCATAAGCCTCAACTTTTACAAATTTATTTAATTTTATAAAATGCTTTTCGAATTCCCAATCATCATTTAAGCCGAGAGTTATTATTTTTTTCGTTAATTCCAAAGATTTTTTATGAATGACATATCCGCCGTCATTAATGGGGCCAATTCTTTTAAGGTTATTTAAATTAACTTTATAAGGCTTGAGATAGGATTCAAGCATCTAACTGACAAATTCCTTTTCCTTAATTCCAATAAAATACAAAACAGTTTTTAAATCTGTATACTTTATTTGAGTTGGTATATTATCTTTGATGATTTGATGTGCATGATACCCAATACCCAAACCTGAATGCTTGAGCATCTGCAAATCATTAGAGCCATCACCAACTGAAACCATTTCATCAAAAGAGATATTTTGTTCAGATGACACTTTTTCCATATATTTATATTTAGAATTTTTCTCTCCAGTGATAGGAATATAATCACCAGCAAAACAATCATTGTCATCAAAATTAAATTCATTGCTAATCACATTCTTAAAACCTAATTTTTCTCCAACAAATGTCGAGATTGGTTTGAACCCCCCTGTAATTAAATTACTTTCAAATCCCAATTTATTTAATGTTGCTACTAAAGTTTTTCCACCAGAATTAAATTGAATGCCTTTTAGCACTTCATCTATTAAACTTTTGGGCTGACCTTTTAAAATTTCTACTCTATTTTTTAATGTTGTTCTCAAATCAATCTTACCTTCCATTGCTAATTTACTAGTTTCATCAACATTAAAATCTGAGCCAGTAATCTTTACTAAGTCATCTAAAGTTTCATTGGCAATCATAGTGGCATCCATATCACATAATAAAATTTTAAAGTTTTTATAATTTTTATCTCTGATGCAAAAATCAACTTTTTTATCGTCGAAAATTTTTTCTAAATTTTGAGTTTTATTTTCATCAAAATTTTCTATTTCAACTTCTAATGCTTGATTTGAAAGAATATTCGAATTTATTATATTTAAAGATAAATTTTCTTCACAAAATTTGATCAAATCGCTAGGTGCAAATGCTTCATTTGCAACTAATGATAAAAATTTATTATTCATTAAAAGTAAGTGTTTTTGCTTGAATAACTAGTGGCAATTTTTTTATACTATCTAAGACTTTTTCTTCTATCGGATTGTCTGTAGATATAAGGGCAATGGCTTCTCCGCCACTATCTTTTCTTCCAAGATTAAATGTTGCGATATTAATATTATTATCTGATAATATTTTAGATAAATTACTTATAAAACCCGGTTTATCCTCATTGCTAATATAAAGATTATGTTTAGCAAGTTCAGCTTCAATTTTGATACCTTTAATATTCACTATTCTTGGCTTGCCACCAAATAAAGTTCCCGAAACTGATCTTGTTTGTTTATCTGTCTCGATAGTAAGAGTTACGCATGACTGATATTCACACGCTTTTTCATGCTTGGTCTCTGATATCTGAATAGATTTATTTTTTGCAACTAAAATTGAATTAATAACATTCACACCATCAAAATTTGATTTTAACAGTGCGCAAATCATAGTTTGCATTAATGGCTGAGTATTTATTTGTGATACCTGGCCTTCAAACTCTATTTCAATTCTTTTGATAGCATTCTCTGTTAATTGTCCTGCAAATCCACCTAATTGCTCAGAAAGTTTTAGGTAGGGCTGTACGGAATTATATTCTTTAGCTGTTAATGAAAAAGTATTCACGGCATTTGTAATAGCACCAGTTTTTAAATAATCTGAAATTTGTTCTGCAACTTGCAAAGCAACTTTTTCTTGTGCTTCAGTTGTGGATGCCCCTAAATGAGGTGTCATAATTAAATTTTTGGTTCCAAGTAAAGGACTATCTTTTGGAGGCTCATTTACAAAAACATCTAATGCAGCACTTGCGACATGACCACTTTCCAGATTTTCTCTCAGAGCTTCTTCATCAATCAATCCACCCCTGGCACAATTTACAATTCGGATACCTTTTTTCATTAGTTTAAATGAATCTTTATTTATAATATTTTTTGTCTTCTCAGTTAAAGGAGTATGCAAAGTTATAAAGTCAGATCTTTTAAATAAATCGTTTAATTCAACTTTTTCAACTCCCATATCCTTTGCTCGCTCGTCTTGTAAAAACGGATCAAAAACAATCACTTTAAAATGTAATCCTAAAGCTCTATTGGCAACGATTGAACCAATATTTCCGCAACCTATTACTCCTAGAGTTTTTCCAGTTACCTCTACTCCTTTGATTGAAGATTTTTCCCATTTTCCTTCATGAGTAGTTTTATCTGCAAAAGGTATTTGTCTTGCAGTAGATAAAATTAATGTAATTGCGTGTTCTGCCGTTGTTATAGAATTTCCAAAAGGAGTATTCATTACAACTTTTCCATTATTGGTAGCGGCCTCAAGATCAATATTATCAACTCCAATACCAGCTCTTCCAATCACTTTAAGTCTTTTGGATTTTTCAATAATATTTTTATTAGGCTTTGTTGCGGATCTAACAACTAGACCATCACAAGTTTCTAATTCTTTTATTAATTCTTCTTCGCCTAGACCAGTTTTTACAACTGCTTCAATTCCATTTTCTTTAAAGATGCTTACCGCTTCCTCACTAAGCTTATCTGCAATTAAAACTTTATACATTTAGCTGCTTACTACAGCATAAGCCCAATCTAACCAAGGTAATAAATTTTCAATATCAGAAGTTTCCACAGTTGATCCACCCCAGATTCTAAAACCAGGAGGTGCTGTTCGATATGAATTAATATCGTATGCTACTTTTTCTTTATCCAAAAGATTGTTGATTTCCTTAATTTTATTAGATTGTTCTTCTTCACTTAACTTTAAAAAGTTACTGTCTTTAACTTTCAGACAAATGCTGGTTGAAGATAAATTTGATTTATCCTCACATAAAAAATCTGCCCAATCACTTTGTTCAACCCAATATTTGACTGCATCAAGATTTTTATTTGATCTATCAATTGCACCTTTTTCACCACCTATAGACTCAACCCAAGCTAATGCATCAAGAGCATCCTCTACACAAAACATGGATGGGGTATTGATAGTTGCACCTTTAAAAACTCCGTCAGCCAACTTTCCTTTTGATGTTAATCTATATATTTTTGGTAATGGCCATTTAGGTTTATATGTCTCTAAACGCTCAATTGCTTTTGGAGATAATGCAATCATTCCATGGGCACCCTCACCGCCTAATACTTTTTGCCACGACCATGTGATAACATCAAGCTTTGCAAAATTCATTTCCATGGCAAATACAGCGGATGTTGCATCACATAAAACTAAACCTTTTCTATTATCTGGTATCCAATTTGCATCAGGAACTCTAACTCCTGAGGTTGTTCCATTCCAATTAAAAAGAACATCTTTATTAAAATCTACTTTTGATAAATCTGGTAATTTACCATAATCAGCTTTGTGAACATTGCTTCCTTGAATTTTTAATTGGTCAGTAATTGTTTTTGCCCAGTCCAATCCAAAACTTTCCCAAGCTAAAACTTCAGCGCCATTCGGTCCAAGCAAATTCCACATTGCAGCCTCAACAGCTCCAGTATCAGAGCCAGCTAATATTCCAACTTTATAATCAGCTGGTAAGTTTAAAATTTTTTTTGACTGTTCAATAACTTGCAATAATTTTTCTTTTGCAGGTTTTGCCCTATGTGATCTGCCCAATGTTTCCAAGTCAAACATAGATGTATTCCAACCAGGTCTTTTTTTACAAGGACCTGAGGAAAAATATGGACTATTAGGCTTTGTTGTTGGCTTAGACATTTAGATTTTTAGCGCAGCCGTTTTGTATGGCTGCGCTTTTAAGAATTAATTATTTAGGCTGCACACTCCAAAGGTAATTTGTGCTTTAAAGCTACTCCAGATAAAAAGTTCCACATAAATTTAGCAGTTGTTAGCGCTGCTTTTTCTGCTTTTGCTTGTTCTTCAGGAGTAAGTTCGTCTAAAAGTTTTTCACATTCAGCTCTATGGATTACATCTGCATCTTTGTGAACTTCAAAGAACTGTAGCCCTTCTTTAGTATCGACACCATAGTGTTGTTTTAATCCAGTAATTTTTACATCAGCAACTTCTGGAACTTGTCTTTCATAGGTATAAAAAGAACCAAGTCCTTCGGCATAACTTGATCTTGCTTGTTTGAAAAAATTATCGATCATATCTTTTGTGAAACTATCTTGATCTTTAGTTTCAATTTCCTTGTCATCAGCTCCCAACGCCATTGCAAACTGTTTCCAAAGTTTAGGATGATCATTGTCTCTATCTTCTTCTTCTTGTAAATTTTCCAAAAGCACTTTTCTTTTTGAAATATCTTCACATAAAGAATGTGTTGCACTGATATATCTTGGGAAAGCTTTTACGTGCTGATAATACTGCTCAGCATAATCTTTTATAATTTCTCTATTTAATTTTCCTTCATTCCACGCTTGGTAAAATGGATGTTTTAATAGATGATATTCATCTAATTTATCTGCTAATTTTTTTGAAAACATATCGACTCCTATATAATTAATTAAACTAACTTTATTTTTATTGATCAATAATTCAATCAATAAAAAAGTGATTTATTTAATTGTGTGAAAAAAATAAGATTTAAAACAGCCTTATTTTATTGGAAAATAAGGCTGTTTTGAAAGACTATTTATTGAACATGTCTTTTAAAGCTTTTGCAGGTAAAAACTTCACTTTTTGCGAAGCTGAGATTTGGATAGTTTCCCCAGTTCTTGGGTTTCTTCCTTGTCTTGCTTTTCTTTTTGCTACTTTGTAAGTACCAAAACCTGCAATTTTTACCGCGTCATCATCTTTAAGCGCATCTAAAATAATATTAGTTATGCTATCAAATGTTCTCTCGGCATCAGCTTTACTTAAGTTTAATGTGCTAGAAATTTTAGCAACAAGCTGTTTTTTGTTCATTTTGGTCCTTTCGAATCGTTAATAATTAACATTCTTTCAAAAACTCAATAAAATCAACGAAAAATCATTTTGGGGGACTTTTTAACCACAGATTTCAACTAATAGTTTGTAAAAAACGACTTTTTAAAACAATCCAAGACTTTTAAGATCATTAAAAGTTGCAAAAAACATTAGAGTAAACAAAACAGCCATTCCAAATTTATAAAAATAAATTTGAACATTTTCACTTAACGGTTTTCCTCTTAAAAATTCAATTAAATAAAAAAATAAATGACCGCCATCCAACAATGGTATTGGAAATAAATTAATTAAGCCTAAGCTGATTGATATATATGCCATGATCGATAAGAAAGGTATCAATCCATGTTCAGCAACCTTTCCTGAAATTTGTGCAATTTTAATAGGACCTCCTAATTGATCGGCACTTTCTTTTCCAACAATCATTTTTCCTAAATAAGATAATGTCATTGAAATTGTATTATAGGTTTCTTTAATAGATAAAAATATCGCTTTTGATGGACCAAGTTTTTCTCTTTCCATTTTACCTTTGAGAGGAGCTATTTTTATTCCAATTAATTTTCTTTCAATATTATTACCAAAATTGTCCTTAGTAATTTTTTTTTCAGGTTCAATAATAAAAGATAAAGGTCTTTGATTTCTTAAAACCTCTACCTTCACTTTATCGGATTTACTTGTGGTTATGTATAAAGCGACATCATTAATGCTTTCAATTTTTTTCTCATCAATAAAAGTAATTTGATCATTACTCTTTAATCCAGCTTTTGAAGCAGGTGAATTTTGTTGAACTTCAGTTATAATTGGAACAGTAATATCTTTTCCAACAGTCATAAAGATTAATGAGAAAATAAAAATAGCTAATATAAAATTAGCTATTGGACCTGCGGAAACAATTATTGCCCTTTGGTATAATGGCTTTGTAGTTAATAATTTTGAATGATCTTTATCATCAATTTTAGATAAACTGACAGGTTGAGAGGCTGAATTACTATCTCCGAAAAACTTTACATATCCACCAAGTGGAATTGCGCATATTTTCCATCTTGTTCCATCTTTGTCGTTAAAACCAAATAATTCTTTACCAAAGCCTATAGAAAAATCAGTGACACCAACTTTATATTTCTTTGCAAAATAATAATGTCCATATTCGTGAACAAATACAACAACAGAGATCAAAATAACAAAAGATAAAATATATTGTAACATTAAAAACCCTTTATACTCAAAACAAGTAATATTCCAAAAATAAAAACTAATGAACCAGAAATTAAATTAATTTTTCTTAAGAAATTTGAAGTTAATTTATCCTTTAATTTTATTGATAAAGAGGAAAGCGCTAACCACCAAAAAAAAGATCCAAAAAAAATACCTGTAATTATAAGCAAAGATCCAAAGTAACTGATTTCTTCCATTAAATAATTAACGTAAGAAAGAGCAGCCACAAAGGCAATTATGGTCATTGGATTGCTAATTGTTACTAAAAAGCCAGTTAATGCATCCTTGAAAGCCGTTTCATGTAGGGCATTATCAGAATTTGTATTTGGAACTTTGGTCATCATTCTTAAACCAATAAACATAATGCAAAATGCTCCTGCTAGCCTTAAAACTGGTTGATTTTCTAATGTCTCTCCTGAGATTGCAAAAAGCCCAAATACTGCAAAAAAGCCGTAAACTAAATCTGCAGTTGCAACTCCCAAACCAGTAAATATGCCTGCTTTTAAGCCATATTGAATTGATCGATTTATGCATAATAAAGCAGCAGCTCCTACCGGTAATGCAACAAAAAAACCTATTATGAGACCTGTAAAAAGATAAATCATTACAAAAAATATCAATTTACATAATAAATTGACTGGATTCTATTAATATGTTGTTTTATAAAATCTTTTTAACAAAAAGGAATTATAAAAATGGCAATTTTTGACGACGAAAATAATAATCAATCTTCTGGAAGCCCTTTTACAAGGTCTACTACTTCAAGAACATCATCAATGGATAGTACCAAGGAAGGTAATATTCATATTGGTTCTGGCGTTTCTGTAAATGGTGAAATTAATGCTCCAAATGAAGTTATCGTAAATGGTAAACACACTGGGAAAGTTGCTGCTGGAAAAATAAGTGTCAAAAATGGTGGCGGTGTTGATGGAGAGACAGCTGTAGAGACTGCTGAAATTGAAGGTAATTACGATGGTAACTTACAAGTTGCTGGTACATTATCTGTTTCTTCTTCAGGAGTAGCAAAAGGAGAAATAAGATATAAAGATTTAGAAATTGCTTTAGGTGGAAAGATTAGTGGAACAATTGCTGAAATGTCAGATGAAGATTTCCAAAAATCAAAAATCAAATTGGTAAAAGACGAAGAAGAAACGAATAAAAAATCTGGTGGCGGTTTCTTCGGTACAGCTAAAGAAGAAGATAATTAAAAATACAAAAGTCTAAATGGCATCATCAAATTCAATTCTTTTACCTGATGTTGAATTAAAAGGTAAAATAACTGAAAAAGACGATATTATACTTGGGTGCAAATTTGATGGCAACATTGCAGCTAATAAAGTAAATTTATCAGATACCGCAGATATCAATGGTGACATCAATGCAAATGAAATTGAAGTTAATGGAAAAATAAAAGGTTCTTTATCAGCAAAAAGAGTAAAAATTAATAAAGGGTGTAACTTCGAAGGAGATGTTGTTGGCGAAAGTATATCAATCGAAGATGGTGCCAATATAAAAATTCAAGCATTAACAAAAAAAGGGGTTTAATACGGCTCTGCTATTAAAGATAAGTATAATTTTACTTATCATTTATTTTGTTATTTTATTTTCCTATCAACTAATATTAAAATCAAAAAAAAAGAATCTTAGTCATAGTTATAAAGAAAAACAAAAAGAGCTTAAAACTAGATATAGATTACTAAAAGACCTTCAAACAAAATTAAAAAAACAAAAAAAACCGAGGTTAAAAAAAAGAGTTTTGAATGCCTAAAAATTCCATTCAGCAACTTTATTAAATATAAAATCCCTAAAAGCTTTTACTCTTGCAACATTTTTTAAAGATTGTGGGTAGACAAAATGCGCTTCATATTTTGGTCCCTTTGTTTCAGGAAGAACTCGAACTAAACCTTTATTATCACCCACCATATAATCGGGTAATGCTGCTAGACCAGCTCCGGCATCAACAGCTAACATTAATGAATAAATATTATTAACTTTCATTACAGGTTTTCTTTTTTGTTTAGATCCTAATTTTAAAATCCATTCTTTTTCAGATAATGGTGAGGGCGTACCTTTACCGTAAGTAATTAGATCATGTTTGTCCAAATCTTTTGTAGTTTTTGGTGTCCCTTTTTTTGCTATATATTTTGAAGAACCGTAAATATGGTAATTAATATCAACTAACTTTCTTTGAATATAATTAAGTTGTTTTGGAGGTCTCATCCAAATAGCTATGTCAGCTTCTCTTAAGCTTAAGTCTAGCTCATCATTTGTAACAATTAACTCTACTTCAATATCTGGATTCTTATCCCTAAATTCTTTAATTCTTGGAGTAAGCCAAATTCCACCAAAACCAACAACTGTGGTAACTACTAATTTTCCAGATGGTTTATCTTTTCTCTCAACAAGGTCAGTTTCTACTTCTTTAATTTTAGAAATAACTTCGTTGGCGGTTTTATATAAAGTTTCTCCATTTTCAGTTAAAGACAGCCCTCTTGCGTGTCTTTGAAAAAGGCTACATTTAAGTTCGTATTCTAAAGATTGAATTTGTCTGCTTATTGCAGATTGACTTAAATTTAATACTTCCCCGGCTTTAGTAAAACTTCCTGCTTGGGTAACAGCATGAAAAATCTTTAATTTATCCCAATCCATATTATTTATTTACGTTTACAATAACTCTTCCTGAAATTTGGCCTTTTAATATTTCAGATGAATTTTGAACTAAATCTTCAAGACCCCATTCTTGGACACCTTCGGACAACTTTTTAAAATCAATATAAGTAGTTGCTTGTGACCATAAAAATTCTCTTCTTTTTGCAGGAGCTGTAACAGAGTCTATTCCCCAAAGCTTAACCCCTCTAATAATAAAAGGCATAACAGTTGTCTCTAATTTGTAACTACTAGCTAATCCACAAGCAGCTACGATACCATTTGGTCTTGTATGAGATAATGCTTTTGCAAGTATTTTTCCACCTGTTGTATCAACTACCCCATCGTATAAGCCTTTATCAATTGGTCTTGCATCTTGATCGAGCTCTGAACGATCTACTATATTATTTGCTCCTAAGGATTTTAAAAAATCTGATTTATCTTTTTTTCCAGTTACGGCTGAAACATTATATCCAAGTTTACTAAGCGCTAAAACCGCAACACTTCCAACTCCACCTGTAGCACCTGTCACCAAAACATCTTTGATTGGCTCACCTAAAAGAATTGTTTCTCTTGCTTGAATAGCTAAAACACACATTAAGGCTGTAAGGCCTGCTGTTCCTAATATCATTGCCTTTTTGCTATCTAGGTCATTTGGCATTTTAACTAAAAAATCATCTTGAACTTTTGCATACTGAGAATACCCTCCAAAGAAAACCTCGCCTACTCTCCAGCCAGTTAATATGACTTTGTCACCCTTTTTGAATTTGTCAGATTCACTTTCCTCAACGGTTCCTGCAAAGTCTATACCTGGTATATGAGGATAATCTTTAACTAGGTTTCCTCCATTCTTTAAAATCATACCGTCTTTAAAATTTAAAGATGAATAATCTACTTTAACCAAAACATTACCATGAGTTAAAAAAGACTTTTCAACTTCTTTGACTTCTCTGGTAAAGTTTTCACCATCCTTATTTAAAACTATAGCTTTAAAACTCATAAAATTTTAATTTGATTGATGTTCTAATTTACTCTGTCTTTCATTATAAAAAAACACTCTATCCGTATCAAGATCTGCGTCCTCTTTTAAAATAAAGCAAATATTACAGTATCCACAAACTACATATCCCTCGTTTGGTTTGATTTTATAATAAACTTTAGGGCTATCTATTTGTGTCGCTACATGAGTTGTATCAACATAAACTTTTTTTAAATTTTTATATTTATCAGGAATATCAAACATTACTTTTGGTTAATATAAGATAAAAATCTTTGCTGAAGTGACTGACTATCTCTAAATGAGCCTGTGAAATAATTTGTTACAGTTGTAGCGTTTTCTTTCATTACTCCTCTAGTCGTCATGCATTGGTGAATGGCATCAATACACACTGCGGTTCCATGAGCTTTTAAACCCTTGTTAATCGCATTAGCAATTTGCATGGTTAATCTCTCTTGAGTTTGCAATCTTCTTGAGTATGCCTCAACGACTCTAGCTAATTTGCTTAGACCTACAACTTTTTCTGAAGGTATATAAGCCACATGAGCAATTCCAATTATTGGCGCCATATGATGTTCACAATGGCTTTGGATAGATATGTTTTTTTGAATAACCATATCGTCATATCCTTCCACATCTCCAAAAGTTTTTTCCAAATATAACTGAGGGTTTTCTGCATAGCCTGAAAAATATTCATCAAAAGCTTTGATTACTCTTTTTGGGGTTTCAATTAGGCCTTCACGATCAGGATTTTCCCCAATGTATTTTAATATTGTTTGAATAGCTTTTTTTGCTTCCTCTTTGCTAATTTTTTCTTCTAATTTTGCTCTAAATTCTGTTACATTTTTATTTGTCATTAAGTCCCTGTATAATTAAATTTGATTAATCTAATATACAATTATAGATACACATAACAATGTTTAAAAAAAGAATATCTGTAGAACAAGTAGAAGAAGGTAAAGAATTATGCCCTAAGTTTGATCAAAATGGGTTGATACCAGTAATCACCACTGATTATAAATCTGGAGAAATTTTAATGCACGGTTATATGAATGAGGAAGCGTTTAAAAAAACTATAGAGACAAAAGAAGCGCATTATTTCAGTAGATCAAGAAATGCTATTTGGCATAAAGGTAAAACGAGTGGATGGGTTCAAAAAGTAAAATTTATAAGAATAGATGACGATCAAGACTCTGTATGGATATCAGTTGATATTAGTGATGGAGCAAGTTGTCATGTTGGATACTACTCATGTTTTTATAGATCAATACCGCTCGAAAATAAAACTGATGATATTGAATTAAAATTTGAGGAAAAAGAAAAAACATTTGACCCTGAAATTGTATACAAGGGTCAACCAAACCCAACGAAGCTTTAAAATGAAAGTTCTAAGCCCTTTTGGACCCAAGATAGGTAAATTTAAACTACCTATTTCTATAATTAAAAAAATAAATACTGAGGTTGATAGAATACTAGAAAATAAACAATTAGCAAAAAAACTTAATTATTCAAAAAAACTAGTTGGTGAGGTTAAACAAGAATTTCAGTTGCCGAAAACTTTCATAAAGAAAAACCTATCAAAACTTATTGCCAAAGAAGTAAAAGTTTTTTTAAAAAAATCCATCAATAAAAACGCAAAAAAAATAACAATTAAAAATCTATGGGTGGTAAGACAGTTTCAAAATGAATATAACCCTATTCATTATCATGATGGACATTTATCTGCGGTAGGATATCTGAAGATTCCAAAAAATTTTAATAAAAGTAAAAAAAACATCAAAACCAATGGAACAATTGATTTCATTAATGGCTCTAAGAATTTTTTAAGCGATAGTATTTATAATCATGTTCCGAAAGTTGGAGATATGATATTATTTCCAAATTACTTAATGCATACAGCCTATCCATTTCATACAAATGGTGAAAGGCGATCCTTTTCACTGAATATTGAATTAGAAGAAAAAATTGCAAACGTCTTTCATGACTAAAAATCAACTCAATGTTCTTGGTGAGAAATTAGAAAATTGCTCATTAGATCCATTAACAGGCTGGTACAGAGATGGATGTTGCAATACAGATGAAAACGATATTGGTACTCATACCGTATGTGCAAAAGTAAACGATGATTTTTTAAAATTTTGTAAAGATAACGGTAACGATTTGATTACACCTAGACCAGAATATAATTTCGTAGGATTAAAAAATGGTGATAGCTGGTGTGTTTGTGCAACATGGTTTAAGAGAGCAGTAGATGCTGGTCATCCATGTAAGATTTTTATTAAAAGTACCAATAAAAAAACTTTAGAAATTATAAATTTAGAAACTCTTAAAAAATTCGCTATCGATTTATCGTGAATACAATTGAAAAAGTAATTTTTGATCTTGGGAAAGTTATAGTTAAATTTGATCCAAGAAATCTATATAATAAAATTTTTGATACCCCAGAAGATACGGATTTTTTTTTTAAAAATATATGTCCTTGGGAATGGCATATTCAACAAGATTTAGTTTATGATACAAAACCCGCAACCTTAAAAAAAATTGAAGAACATCCAGATTATAAATATGCGATAGAGTCATTTTATGGTCGCTTTCAAGAGATGATAGTTGGTATTTATGAGGAAAATCTTAAGATTGCATTTGACTTAAAACGAAAAGGGATTCCGATTTTTATTTTAAGTAATTTCCCTGGTGATCAGTTTGATATTTATGCATCTAAAAATAAATTTGTTAATGAGTTTGACGACATGATTATATCTGGAAAAGTTGGTCTAAAAAAACCAGATGCAAAAATTTATGAACTAGCCATTAAAAAATTTATTTGTGATCCTAAAAAAACACTTTTTATTGATGATAGACCAGAAAATACTGAATCAGCAAAAAAAATAGGGTTTCAAATAATAACTTTAGATAAACCAAATAAGCTAAAAGAATATTTAAAAGAATTTACTTTTTAAAATCAGATTTTTTATCAAAATCAATTAATATTGAACTTGATGAAATATTAACTTTATTAAAATTATTCATCAGAAGGATTTTTTTTGCTCCCTGATCACCTTTGATATTTTTGATTTTAGACTTAAAGCTGATTGGAAAGCATACTGGATTTCCATTTCTATTTTTATAACAAGGAACACAAGGAATTTTTTTATTTTTATTAAAATAATTAATAATTTTATTATAGGTGGAAGGTTTTATTTTTGGCATATCAGATAAGCATACCATAAAGCCATGGCTGCTTTTATTTATTTTTTTCAAACCAATTAAGATGGAAGATGCCATTCCTCTTTTATAATTTTTATTAAAAATGACTTTAATTTTTCTGTTCTGAGGAATTTCTTCTAGTATCTTTTGTTTATCTTTACCAAGTACAACAACAATATCTTTGACTTTGCTTTTTAATAAAGCTTTTAAAGAATATGACAGTAAAGGTTTTTTTTTGTATTTAACAAGAAGTTTATTATCTTTTCCATAACGTGATGATGTACCGGCCGCTAGTAAAATTGCAGATATCACTGCTTGTAAATCTCAGTCATCAGTTGAAAAATAATTGATAAAGCTATCTCTGGTGCAGATCTTCCTCCAAATTTAATTCCAATTGGCCCAAAAATTTTTTTTATCTCTTCTTTTTCAAAACCATTTTCAATCAAACGATTACATCTATTCTCATGAGTTTTCTTACTTCCTAGCGCACCAATATAAAAACATTTTTTATTTAAAGCCTCTTGTATTGCGGGATCATCAATTTTTGGGTCATGGGTTAAAGCAATCAAAGCCGAGTTTTTATCTAATGTACAATGTTTAAAAGCCTCGTCTGGCCACAAATTAATTATATTTGCTGATGGAAATCTTTTTTCGGAAGCAAAATAACCACGTGGATCAATAATATATATATCTAGATTAAGTGATTTTGCATACTCAACGAAAAATTGGGATATATGAACGGCTCCAACTATTACGACCTTGATCGGTCGGTGATAATTTTTTACAAATAAGTTTGTTCCTTTTATTAAGCCATCTTTTCTAGATTTGTAAAGTTCAACAATTTTTTTTTCATTTTCCTTTAGATCTTCTTGTATTTTTTCGTTTAAAGAAAAAATATAACTTTTAGCATTGCTAATATCAGTAATAACTGAAAATTCTTTTTTAGAATTTTTTAAATTAATTATTTCTTGAAGTAAGTCTAAATTCATTTTTTTAATTTTTCTAAAAAAATTGCTATCTCGCCTCCACACGCAAGACCAACATTCCAGGCGCTTTCATTTGAAACTTTGAAATCAATTTTTTTAAAATCATTTTTATCATTTAATAAATCTAGACATTGTCTTACAACCTCACCTTCTACACATCCGCCTGATACTGAGCCTGAAAAATCACCAGAGTCATTTACAATCATCAAACTACCTACTGGCCTTGGTGAAGAACCCCATGTTTGAATGACTGTTGCAAGAATAACTTTTTTATTTTGCTCTATCCATTGCTGAGCTTCATCCAGAATTTTTTCGTCAAAGGTATTATTCACAAATAGTACCTTATCAGATTATAATAAATTATTTAAATTATTTGCAATTAGCGACTGCTTTTTGAGCAGCTGATAAAACTAAACTTGCTCTATATTCAGCTGATGCATGAATATCTGAGTTCATTTCGCTATAATCTAAATTTAGGTTATTTAAAGAATCTGAAGAAAAATTATTACCTAATTCCTTTTCAATTTCCTTGCATCGATAAACAACCGCTTGAGCGCCAGTCACTGCACAAATTACATCTTTTTTGTGTTTAGCAACATAAACTCCAACCATTGCATATCTTGAAGCTGGATTTGGAATTTTAACATAGCTTGAACTTTCTGGTATTTTAAACTCTACAGCTGTAACTAACTCGTCTTTTTTTAGTGCCGTTTCAAACATACCTTTAAAAAATTTTGATGCCTCTATTTTTCTATCAGATGTATGAATTGTAGCATCTAATGCTATACAAGCGGACGGGTAACACGCGCTTGGATCATTATTAGCAATCGATCCACCCAATGTTCCTTTATTGCGAACTTGAGCATCACCTATCATTCCAGCTAAATGAGAAAGAGACGGAATAGCTTTTTTTATATCTTTTGACGCTGCTACTTCAGCATGTGTTGTTGCGGCACCTATCGTAACAGAATTGCTACTAACTTTGATACCTTGAAGATCTTTTATGTTTTTGACATTAATTACATCGTCAAAACTAGATAACCTTAATTTCATTGAAGGAATTAAAGTCTGGCCTCCAGATAAAAAAGTAGATTTTTTTGATGCAGCTTTGACTGCATCTTTTACGTTCTTTGCTTCGTGAAAATTAAACTGTTTCATTTACCCCCCTTATGCCGCTTTTTTTTGAGCTGATTTTTTATCTTTAATTGCTCTCCAAACTTTTTCAGCAGTTGCAGGCATTGTAACTTCTGTTCCAATTGCATCTACTACTGCGTTCATTACAGCTGGAGGAGAAGCGATTGCACCTGCCTCTCCACAACCTTTAACACCTAATGGGTTTGAAGTTGCTGGCGTGCATGTGTAATCAATTCTAAACTCTGGAAAATTATCTGCTCTAGGCATACAATAATCCATGTATGATGCAGTTACTAACTGACCAGTTTCATCATAATATGCATTTTCATATAAAGCTTGACCAATTCCTTGGGCCAAACCACCATGAATTTGACCTTCAACAATCATAGGATTGATTAAGTTTCCAAAGTCATCAACACAGGTATAAGTATCAACCTTTGTTTCTCCAGTTGTTGGATCAATTTCTACTTCACAAATATGTGAACCTGCTGGGAAAGAGAAGTTTACTGGATCGTAAAATGCTGTCTCTTTTAAACCTGGCTCCATACCTTCCGGTAAAGGTGATTTTATTTCACCATATGTTCCTGGTAAATAACAAGCAAAGGCAATTTCACCCATTGTTTTTTTCTTATTAGTATTAGGTACAATGAATTCTCCATCTTTAAATTCAATGTCCTCAGGTTTAGCTTCTAGCATATTTGCAGCTACTGCTTTTCCTTTTTCTACAATTTTATCACAGGCTTTTGAGATTGCAGAACCACCCACAGCAAGTGATCTTGAACCATAAGTACCCATACCAAATGGACCTTTATCCGTATCTCCATGTACGATTTCAATATTCTCAACTGCCACACCCAACTTGTCGGAAACTATTTGGGCAAAAGTTGTATCATGACCTTGGCCATGACTATGTGTTCCTGTAAATACTGAAATATTTCCAGTTGGATTAAATCTAATTTCGGCAGACTCCCATAAACCAACACCAGCACCTAATGACATGACTGCTGCTGATGGGGCAATACCGCATGCTTCAATATAAGTTGAAAAACCAATACCTCTTAGCTTACCTTTTGCTGCAGATTCTGCTTTCCTTTTTTCAAACCCAGCATAATCAGCTAGATTTAATGCTTTATCGAAGTGTGCATCATAATCTCCTGAGTCAATGTTATGAACTAAACATTGTTGATGAGGAAACTGTTTAATAAAGTTTTTCTTTCTAAACTCCGCTCTATCCATACCCATTTCTTTAGCGGCTTTATCCATTATTCTTTCAATTAAATAAGTAGCTTCTGGTCTTCCTGCACCCCTATAAGCATCAACCGGAGCAGTATTTGTGTACACTGCTTTTACGTTACAGTAAGCAGCGGGTATATTGTAAAGTCCTAATACTAATGGACCATATAAATATGTCGGTGTTACAGTTGCAAATAAAGATGCATAACCACCTAAGTTTGCAATTGTATCAACTTTTAAACCAGTAACAGTTCCATCACTTTTAACTGCAACAGCTGCCTTTGTGATATGGTCTCTTCCGTGACAGTCTGAAAGGAATGACTCTGTTCTTTCACAAACCCATTTTACTGGACGCTGTATTCTTTTTGCTGCCCAAGCAATAACAACATCTTCAGAATAAGGATAAATTTTTGATCCAAAACCTCCGCCAACATCTGGAGCAACAATTCTAAATTTATGCTCTGGATGAAGTGCATTAAATGCTGACATTACTAGTCTTGATAAGTGAGGGTTTTGACTTGTAGTATATAAAGTGAGTTCGTCTGAAGATGAATTGTAATCACCAATAGATGCTCGAGGTTCCATAGCATTTGGAACTAATCTATTGTTAACTATATCCATCTCAACAACTTTATCTGCACTTGAAAATGCTTCATCGACTTTGGCTTTATCGCCAAGTTCCCAATCAAAACACAAATTTTTATCAATACCTTCGTGTATCGCTTCGGCATTCATGGCATCGCCTGTATTTGCAACTGCCTTTAATACTTTATAATCAACATTTACCAAATCAGCAGCATCTTTTGCTTCTTGTAAACTTTCAGCGATTACTAATGCAACATGATCACCAACATAGTTAACTGTATCTGTAGCTAATGCAGGGTGAGCGGGACATTTCATATCTGTTCCGTCTTTACTGACAATCTTCCAACCTGCGATCAAGCCTCCAATTTTATCATCTGCTAAATCTTTACCTGTTAAAACATCGATAACTCCAGATGCTTTTTTTGCTTTCGCTGTATCAATTCCTTTAATTTTTGCTCTTGCGTGAGGTGATCGAATGAAAACTGCATATGATTGGTTATGCAATGTTATATCCGCAGTATATCTTCCTTTTCCTGTTAAAAACTTTTTGTCTTCTTTTCTTTCAACTTTTGAACCAATCATGCTTGCCATTTTTATTTCTCCTTTTTTTAAACTTTTCCAATTGCACCTTTAACTGATGCAACAATGTTTTGGTAACCTGTACATCTACAAATGTTACCTTCTAAACCTTTTCTAATTTCTTCTTCAGATGGATTTTTGTGAGTTTTTAATAAATCAATAGAACTCATAACCATTCCTGGAGTACAATATCCACACTGTAAACCATGATGCTTTTTAAAAGACTCTTGGACAGGGTGTAATTTTCCATCCTTTTCCAATCCTTCTATAGTTGTCACCTCTGAACCATTAGCGTCAACAGCAAACATTGCACAGCTTTTTACTGATTTACCATTAACATGAACTACGCACGCTCCGCATTGACTGGTATCGCAACCAACATGTGTGCCTGTTAAATTTAGATTATCTCTAATAAATGAAACTAATAATGTGTTATCAGCTACGTCTTTTTCTATCTTTTTACCGTTAACAGTTAATGTTACTTTTGCCATTAATCCCCCCTGTTGAGAGTATCTTCTCAAAAAAAGAAGTGAAAAACAATAGGAGAAATAAATTTCAATTATGAGTTGATTACAAAAAGACTAGTAAAATTGCGCCTACTATTACTAATGCTGATACAGCATAAATTATTTTTTTATTAATTCCTTTATTATCACTTTTAGCTTCAAGTGATTGTTCAGAAATCTCTTTTGCGGGAGAAATGGTTTCAGAGAATTTTCCAAAAAAAATATCAGCCATTTTTTTTGCAGTCATATCAATTAATCTACCGCCAACTTGTGCAATTTTTCCACCTACGTTTGCTTCAACATCATAAGTTAAAACAGTAAACCCTGCGTCTTCTGACAAAGTAACTTTTGCTTCACCAGATGCAAAACCTACTGGAGAATTTCCTTGTCCTACTAATTTATAACTATTTGGTGGATCGAGATCTTGAAGCTCAACATCACCTGTAAAACTTGCATTAAAAGGACCGATTTTATTAGTGGCCGTTGCAGTAAAACTTGTGTCTGAATTTTTTTTAAATTCTTCACACCCAGGTATACACTTTTCCAATATCTTAGGGTCATTTAGTGCATTCCAAACAGTTTGTTTATCGGTTGGAATTTTGTAAGAACCTGTTAATTTCATTAAAACTTCTTATAATTATTTTTATGGATGAAGCTACAAAAAAAGAAATTCAATCACAGGCATTTGAAAGACTTGTTAATCATTTAAGAGAGAGAAAAGATGTCCAAAACATTGATCTCATGAATTTGGCTGGTTTTTGCAGAAACTGTTTATCAAAATGGTTCAGGGAAGAGGCTGAAAAAAAAGGTGTTGAAATTTCT
Organism: Candidatus Pelagibacter sp. HIMB1517; assembly: GCF_052047895.1. Taxonomy (NCBI): domain Bacteria; kingdom Pseudomonadati; phylum Pseudomonadota; class Alphaproteobacteria; order Candidatus Pelagibacterales; family Candidatus Pelagibacteraceae; genus Candidatus Pelagibacter; species Candidatus Pelagibacter sp. HIMB1517. Next base: position 68,756 of record NZ_JBNAIW010000006.1, on the reverse strand, counting down.
GATCCAGATTCTAGAGAAATGATTTACGGAATGCCATACTCTGAATGGAAAGATAAATTTCAAAAGTGAATATAGGCTTAACTGATATTTTACTTTTTTTTATTTTAGTAACATTACTTAGTTATTATTTTATACCTTGGAAGAATTTCGAAAAAGCAGGAACTGCGGTTTTGCTAAGGTTTTGGTGTATCATATTAGTAATTACAGGCTTTATCTTGATATTAATTAATTTTCTTTTTAGTAAATTTATAATTTAAATGATCGAATTTGCTGATCTTAATTATAGAGAAGTTAAAAATATTTTTTCCAACAATTTAAATTTAGATAAAAAAAAATCTTCTATGAGAGCCAATCAAGTTTGGAAATTTTATTACAAAAAAGGATACTCTGATCCTAATCTATTTTCAAATTTAACTCAGAGTTTACGTGATGAATTATTTAAAATAATAAACTTTTCCAGACCTAAAATTAAAAATAAACAAGTATCAAAAGATGGAACTATTAAATGGTTATTGGAGTTAAATGATAAAAATTTAGTTGAAACAGTCTATATACCATCTGAAACTCATGCCACTCTTTGTATTTCTTCACAAGTAGGGTGTACTTTAAATTGTAAATTCTGTCATACAGGTATTCAACCACTTGTAAAAAACTTATCATCAAATGAAATTATTAGTCAAATCTTGATTGCAAAAGATGAATTGAATGATTGGAAAGAACAAAAAAAAATTAACAATATTGTTTATATGGGCATGGGTGAACCATTTTATAATTTTGAAAACATAAAAAAGTCAGTTGAAATTTTAAAAGATGAGAATGGTCTTAACTTTTCAAATAAAAAAATAACTGTATCAACTTCTGGAATATCTCCAAATATAAAAAGAGCAGCTGATGAAATGGGAACTTATTTAGCTTTATCTTTGCATGCATCAAATGATGAAGTTAGGAATACAATTATGCCAATTAATAAAAAATATAATATTCAAGATATTATTAATAATTGTAACGAATATACAAAAAAAAATGGAGAAAAAATATTTATCGAATATGTGCTACTAAAAGACATCAATGATAGTGAAAAATGTGCAAAAGAACTCTCAAAAATTATGTCGAGATTTCCAAGCAAACTTAATCTTATTCAATTCAATCCTTGGCCTGGTGTAAAATATTTACCTTCAACCGAAGAACAAACAGCTAAATTTATAGAAATCATAAAGAATAATGGTCATATTGTTACTTTAAGAAAATCAAGGGGCAAAGATATTCTGGGAGCTTGCGGCCAACTAAAGACCGCAAGCGAACGTGAAAAAAGAGTGTTGTGATAAAGTTATAAATGTTTTTTCTTTAAATCTTTTTTAATATCATCATGATCACCAACAACTATGTGATACTTACTTTTCGTTACATATTTTTCCATAAATGGAATAATCGTTAAAGGAATTAATCCACCTAAAACAATACCAAAAGCTGCTGATTTCAAATGTGGATCAAGTGTTGCTGCAATAAAATCTGCAATTACATGTGCCAGTATAACTCCAACTAAACCAGCGATGTATCCATTAGATATAATTTTAAGAAACCTATTTATACTCCAGCCAGTGTAATATCCAATGACCGGTATAATAGTATGCACTAATCCAAAAATCATACCTCTTAAAATATCTATTTCCTCAAATATATGTAGCCATTCCGGTAATTCGTGAGCGTGCTCCATAATTTTACCCCCTTTCTATTTTGTACATGTCGTACATAATGTTGAAACTTCCAATTCAAAATTTTCAAATTTAAACTTTTTTAATGAATATTTTTTAAAGAAATTTATGAATAAATCAGACTTTAGTTCATCAGTATCACCACATTTTTTGCATATTGCAATAATTGGATTGTGACTATGACTATGATCATGCTTACAATAAATAAAAGTTTTATTAATGTTTGATTTATGAATAATTCCTTCATCTATTAAGACATTTAAGGCTCTATATACAGTCATCGGCTGAACGTTCTTAATTTTCTGAAATTTTCTTAAAATTTCATAAGCCGTTAAATTTGAAGAGCTTTTTTTAATGATTTTTAGAACTATATCTTTGTTATTCATAATGTTATGTTATAACATAACATACTAATTGTCAAATCTTTGAAGAGAAATTAAAAACAATTCTACTTTTCGTTAAGTCTGGGAATTAACTCAATAAAATTGCATGGGGCAAATCTAGAGTCTAATTGAAATTTTAATATATCTTCCCATGCATCAGTTACTGCACCTGATGAACCTGGTAACGCAAAAACATAAGTGCCTTTTGCTAGCACTGCCATTGCTCTTGATTGTATTGTTGAAGCACCAATTTTTTTATAACTAATTAATCTAAATAATTCTCCAAATCCTGGGATATCTTTATCCTTAATTTCTTCTAAAGCCTCAGGAGTAGTATCTCTACCCGTTAACCCCGTTCCACCAGTAGTTAAAATGACATCTACATTTTTATCATTACACCACTCTAAAAGAATTTTTTTAATATCATCTTTGTCATCTTTAACGATTTGCTTGTGAGATAACCCATGACCCTTTTCTTTAATTTTCTTTGCTAAAATTTGACCGGATTTATCAGTAGCCTCAGTTCTAGTATCTGAAATAGTTAAAACTGAAATATTTATAGGCTTAAACTCTTTAGTACTATCAATTGGCATGAGGTATTTATACTATTAAAAAATTATCTTGGAAGATCAATAAATAAAATTTCACTATCTTCTAAAGATGTTATTTCAACATCTTTTAACTCGGTAATTTCTGCGCCATCACCTTTTTTAATTTCGGTATCATTAATTTTAATTTTTCCTTGTGAACATAGTACATAAGCTTGATCTCTATCGATAGTTTGTTTCACGCTTTTACCTTTGTTTACTCTTCCTGCATAAATTACAGCATCTTGGTGAATTTTTAACGAGTCTGAATGATTGTTATCAAAACCAGTAACTAAAGGTTTTAGTTGCCCTTCAACTGGTTCTTTTGGAAATTTTTTTGCATCCCATCTTGGTTTTGCATTTTTTTTATTTGGAAACATCCAAATTTGATAAAGATTTGTATCCTCATCTTCTAAATTATATTCTGAATGAACAACTCCAGTTCCAGCGGACATAACCTGAACATCACCAGCGCCAGTTTTGCCTTCATTACCCATATCATCTTTGTGGGTAATCGCTCCTTTTCTAACATAAGTAATTATTTCCATATTGTCATGTGGATGAGGATCAAAACCAGTTTTAGGACCCACAATATCATCATTAATAACTCTCATTGGACCAAATCTTACTCTTTTTGGATCCTGGTAACTTGCAAAACTAAAATGATGTTTAGCTTTTAACCATCCGTGGTCTGCTCCACCTAGATCTTCATATTTAATTACATTAATCATAAATTGTTAATTTTCTCCTGTGCTTTTTTTAAATTATCATCATTTATATTTAATTGAGATGAGTCAATAATTTCTATGTCAGAAATACCTAAAAAATTTAATGCTTGCTTAAACCATGGTGTACAAAAATCTACCGGACTACCGACTGGAACTCCACCCGAAGTAACAACCAAGTAAACTTTTTTACCTCCACCTATCAAGCCAACTGGGCCAGTAGGCTCATATTTGAAAGTTCTTCCCGCCCTTGCAACTAAATCAAACCAAGCTTTGGCAGCTGCCGGGGGTCCAAAATTATAAATTGGTGTTGAAATTACAATTGTGTCTGCGGCTAATAATTCATCGACTAGCTCGTCTGAAAATTTAAATAACTCTTTATCTTGTTCAGTTCTTTCTTCTTCAGGAATTATAAAGCCTGCTCCTTTAATTCCAGCAACAAATGGGATATTTCCTGAAATATCTCTATACGTAACTTCATCACTGTCTTTTTTAATTTTATTAACCAAATCAGCTGCGAGTTTTCTTGAAATTGACTCTGCTTTTCTTGCACTTGAATCTAAATGTAAAATTTTCATAGCTCCTAACTAATCATTTTGAATAAATTGACAAGTACTAATAAAAAACATACTAGTATGCGAAAACATACCATGAGTAATTGTCCAGTTGAAAATGCATTAAAACTAATTGGTGGTAAATGGAAAATACCGATTATTCATCACCTAAGTAAAAAAAAATTAAGATTTGGTCAAATCAAAAAGGTTTTAAATCAGATTACTCAACAAATGCTCTCCAAGCAATTGAAAGAAATGGAAGTAGATGGATTGATTATTAGGAAAGTATATTCCGTCGTTCCTCCAAAAGTTGAATATTCTTTAACAGATTTTGGTAAATCAGTTTTACCGATTCTTGACTCTCTCTATTCATGGTCTGTTAAAAAAAATAAAGTTATTTCTAAAATTGTTTCAAAGAACCATTCGGATGCAGCATAATCTAAATGATTAACGAAGACTTATTCTCTAGATTTAAAATTTTAGATGGCGGCATGGGGCAGGAACTTCTAGCTAGAGGTGTAAAGCCTATATCAAACTTATGGTCTGCAACTGCGTTAATGGAAACTAAATATCATCAGATTTTGAAAGATTGCCATATTGATTTCATCAACGCAGGAGCTGAAATGATATTAACAAATACTTTTGGGTCTAGAAGAAGACGACTTGAAGACAATCAAATTGAACACCGTTTTGAAGAGTTAAACCTTACAGCGTTAAAACTTGCGAGAGAGTCTGTGAAAGTTTCTGGAAAAAAAGTGTTAATTGCTGGCAGTTTGCCTCCACAAAACTTTACTTATCTTCCAGAACTTGGTGACATTAATAAAATGAAAAAAAATTTTTTTGATCAAGCTAAAATTTTAAATGAAGGCGTGGATTTATTTTACCTTGACGTTTTGAGTAGCTCGGCAGAAATCGAAATTGGTATCCAGTCAATACAAATTTTCAATAAACCTTTTATAGTTGGTATTCATTTCAAAAAAAATGGCCTATTACCTTCAGGCGAAAAAATTAAAGATGTTATAAATAAAATAAAATCTTATAACCCCTTGGCAATAACTGGCTCTTGTGTAGCTTATGAAGATGTTATTGAAGCTAAAAATAGTTTCGTAGAATCTGGTGTACCATTTGGATTTAAAGTGAATGCATTCAAAGAAATACCAAAAGGATGGAAGCCTGACTCTTCAAATCCAAATTTGGCACTTGGGAAAAATGAAGATTTAACTGTTTTTAAATTTCAAGAAATTTCAAAAGAATTCATTGATATGGGCGCAAAACTTGTTGGTGGATGTTGCGAAATTACGCCTTCGCATATATCCAAACTTCAAGATCTAAGATGATAATTTTAACAATATTATTTTTAATCACAGCCAGCATTTACTCAAGTGTCGGGTTTGGAGGTGGATCAACTTACTTGGCATTATTATTGCTGTGGGGAGTGCCGTTTACTGTTTTTCCAGTTATCGCTCTATGTTGTAACATCATTGTGGTTTTAGGAAACTGCATTAACTACACAAGAGCTGGTAACTTAAATCTTAAATTGATTGTTCCTTATTTGATCGGATCTGTTCCACTGGCCTACCTAGGTGGATCGCTAGCTATTGAAAAAGATATTTTTGAAATCTTACTTTTTATTGTTCTATCAATTGCTGGTTTGTTATTATTAGTTAATTTTAAATCATATGATGATGACAAAAAATATATAGAAATACCTTTTATTATTTCATTACTAATAGGTGGCACACTTGGCTTTATTTCTGGCGTAGTTGGAATTGGAGGTGGGATATTCTTAAGTCCAATTTTATTTTTAATACGAGCTGCTAAACCAAAAGATATTATAACTACAGCATCTGTATTTATATTAATTAACTCTATTGCTGGAGTTTTTGGACAACTGACAAAAAATGAAACTCTAAATTATGTTCTAGAATATTGGCCACTCTTAATTGCGGTTTTAGTTGGAGGTCAAATAGGAAATTTTATAAATATAAAAATTTTACCAACTCGCATTTTAGCATTGATAACATCTGCTGTAGTATTGTTCGTGGCAATCAGAATGTTTTATAAAATATTTATCAATTAAAAGTTGCACTCAAATTGGGCAAATTAATTTAAAATTTATTTTAATTTTTTAATCTGAATTGTTAGTTTTAATTAATGAAATCAAGACCATCAGTGAAATTAACTCGTGAAGAAATAGAGTTTTTTAAAAATAAAGAAATTTTTAGCACTCTTGAAAAGAAGAGTATAAAAGTCGTTTATAACAAAAATAATATATCCAATAAAAAACTAAAAAAAGCTTAAGCTGATTGTTTTTGATCTAGAACAATCTCTTTAGATTTTTCTTCAACTAAACCTAGGTCTTTTGCTGTTTTTTCAGCTTTGACTAGCTGTTTTACTGAATGTTTGTATAAAAAGAATGTTAATCCTAGTGCGAAAAAATAAGCTGGCCAAACAAATGCTGCGTAACCACCCATATTTAAAATTTCCATCATTACTTTATATATCTACTTTCCTGCTACTTTTGCAACATAATTTGAAACAATATCAATCTCCTCAGGTGTGAGTATTCCATCTTTTCCAAAGGCTGGCATTACCCCTAAACCATTTGTCACCATGTCTTTAACATATGCGACGTTTTGTGAGTCTTTTGAATAATCTAAATTAGGTCCAATGTTACCTTGAGATCCTGCATGTTTTAAAACATGACAAGCTGCACATCCTGCTTTCTCATTAAAGATTTGCATACCTTGTTTCATAACATCACCCCATGAATGGGATGATGTTATTGAAACGATGAATAAGGTTGCAAATGTAATATTACGAAACTGTAATATCCAAGCCATGGTCTAACCACCCGTTATGAGCATAGCCTCTTCTGTTTTCCATTCTCACTTTTGGTTGAGATTTTCCACCAGCAGAAGCTTTACTTACGATTTTGTAGCTACCTGGTTTAAGTTTTGTCTCAAGAACAAATCTTCTCCAAGCATATTTACCCATATCAGGACCGGTAAATTTTGCTTTCTTCCAAGATTTTCCTCCATCAACTGAAACTTTAACTGCAGAAGCTTTTCTTGTTCCACCAAAAGCAACACCAGAAATTACAACATTTCCAGATTTTGCACTTTTCATTGGTGATGTAATCCAAGACTTAACAGGCATTTCCCAACAAGAAGGATATTGCGATCCTTTTTTTCCAATTGGAGAAATTCTGTAACTTGATTTCATATATTTCACATCAGACTCTTTAGCAGTAAAAGCTAATTTTCCGATATTTTTAACGTTGTTAATACCAAAGTAACCTGGAGTGATCATTCTCAATGGACCACCATGAGAATTAGGTATATCAACACCATTCACTTCCCAAGCTACGAATGAGTCTTTATGTGCTTTTATTGGCACTGACCTTTCAACTAGAGCTTTTTTAGGATCAAGTTGTTTTGGCATATCATCTCCAGCAGATGTCATAAATTTAGCTCCACTTACAACACCACCACAATCTTTAACGATTGCTGATACTGGACAACCAGTCCAAACTAAACAAGCAGCAGCACCAGTTTCCCATTGAGATCCTCTAGGCTTATGCTTAAAGAAACCTCTTCCATTTCCAGAACATTGAAGAATAGTAGCCTTTGTTACTTGAGCTAATTGTTTAAGTTGTGCAAGTGTATAAGTTTTAGGATTTCTAACTCCTTCAACTCTTAGTTTCCAATTATTTCTATTACCAATTTGAGCATCGCTCATTGTTGGCATGTTATTTCGAATATAAACGTGTCTTAAAGGTGTGATTACACTATTTCCAATTGCATCACGGTGCGTTTCCATTCCTTTATCTGAGTGAATGATTAATGCACTTCTTTTTTTCCAGCTTGTCCAAGATGGCAAGCCTCTAGCGCCAGCCTCTTTATGGTTGGCATTAGCAATAGAAATTGGCATTACTGAAGCTGCGGCAGCTGCTCCTGCAACTGTAGCTGAGCCAGCAAGGAAATTTCTTCTGCTTGAATTTATTTTAGTTTTTTTTGTCATTATTTTTCCCCCTTACTCTATTAGAATTTTATTATAAATTTGGTCCTGTAATCAACCAAAAAATTTTTACTCAACTGATAATTGTAGATAAAAAAGGCTTTAAATTATTATCTAAAAACAGTACTTTAAACCCATGGGGGAAAAACTTAGAGATACATTTGGGCGCACATTTCCTTACATTAGATTGTCCATCACAGATGTATGTAATTTTAAGTGCGGTTATTGTTTGCCAAACGGTTATTTCAAACCAAATAATCACCCTGGCTTTTTAAATATTTCAGAAATTGAAAACTTAGTAAACGGATTATCAGATCTGGGTGTATCAAAAATTAGGGTTACTGGTGGAGAGCCAACAGTAAGAAAAGATTTTTTTGATGTAATGAAATTAATTAAATCAAAAAGTGGAATAAAGAAATTAGTTGTTACCACTAATGGTTATAAGCTTAATCAATTAACAGATAAATTTCTTGATACTGGCGTAGACGGTATAAATATTAGTATTGATACTTTGAATAGATCTAAATTTAAAGAGATTACAGGTCATGACCGGTTACCAGAAATCTTAGAGGGTATAAAAATTTTACAAGATAAAGGATTTAAAAACATCAAAGTAAACGCTGTATTATTAAGAGACATAAATGATAATCAAGAGGAATTTGATGCATGGTCAGAATTTATAAATCAAAATGATATTAGTTTTAGATATATTGAACTTATGCAAACTGGTGACAACTTAGATTATTTTAAAAAGTATCATCAAAGCGCGAAAGTCTTTAGAGAATATATTGAGACCAAAGGTTGGAAAAATGTTGATCGAGCATTAGATGATGGACCTGCTTTAAATTATAAAAATGAAAATTTGAAAGGACAATTTGGTGTTATTGCGCCTTATTCAAAAGATTTTTGTAAAACTTGTAATAGACTTAGAATTACCGCCAAAGGTGAGTTAAGACTTTGCTTATTTGGAAATACTGGTACCGATTTAAGAAAATATTTACAAGATCCTAAACAAAAAGATGAGTTGGTTGATCTGATTTTAACTCAATTAAGATTTAAAAAAGAATCTCATTACCTTGAACTAGGAAATACAGGTATCACTCCTCACCTTGCGTCAGTAGGAGGATAATTTGAAACTTAAAATTGTAACAAAAGAAGATCTTAAAGATTGGACTAAAGAACTCTTTCAGGAAAAATCTTTCAATATGATTGATGTGTCTGACAAGGAAATCACTTTGAGAAGAGCTTTAGCAACAGGGTCAATTATAGTTGGAAAAGAAGTTTTCAATTTAATTAAAAACCGTGAGATGCCAAAAGGCGATCCAATAACGCTTGCAGAAGTTGCTGCTGTGCTCGGTGTAAAAAGAACAAGTGATCTTATTCCGCTTTGTCACCCATTGCAGATAGATCATACTTCAACAAAAATTGTCTTAGATGAAAACAATTTTGCTTTGGATGTTTACTGTCTTGTGTCTGCAAATGCAAAAACTGGTGTTGAGATGGAAGCTATTATGGGTGTGAATGCTGCTTTAATAACAATTTATGATTTAAGTAAAATAGTTAATCCAGATTTACTGATACAGCAAACTCGACTTTTAGTTAAACAAGGTGGGAAGAGTGGATTATGGATTAATCCAAACGGTGTTCCTGAATTTTTGTCTCACCTTAAATAGTCATGACTTCATATAAAGAAGCTCTTCAGAAAGTTCTCAAAACTTCAAAAAAAAATAAGGTAAAAAAATATACTAAAGACCTAAACAATGAGGTTTTAGCTGAAAACATCAAAGCAAAGAGAAATAACCCATTTTATAATAATAGTTTATTGGATGGATTTGCGTTTAAATCTTCAGACACACTTAAAAATAGTTTTTTTAAAATTAATGGAGAACTTGCAGTTGGAGAAAAAAAAACAATTCAATACGTTAAAAATACCTGTTACCGCATAAGTACAGGTGGAAAAATTATAGCTCCTTTTGATTGTATGCTGCCTTACGAACAAGTTGAGGTTATTGATGGATTGGTTCAAATTCCTTCAAAAATAAGGAAATATCATAATGTAAGATTAGAAGGATCAGACTTTAAAAAGGGCAAAGTATTAATAAAAAAAAATGAAAAATTATCTCCAGCAAAAAAATTATTAATTAAATCCTCAGGAAATCACATCACATCAACTTACGAAACACCAAACGTTGTATTATTTAGCTCTGGTGATGAAATTTCAGATCGCGTTGAAAACAATGAAAAAGTTATAAACTCTATACCTGAATATTTTAAAAGCTTTTCATCAAAATTTAACTTTAAATTTACTTACCTTGGAATTGTAAAAGATAACCATAAGGCAATTGATAATGTTTTTTCAAAAATTAAGAATTTAAAAAATACAATTATCATTTCAACAGGTGGGGTATCTGCTGGTCATAAAGATTATTTTCCTAAATTTTTAAAACAACAAAAATACAAAATTCAATTTCATAGAATTGGAATGCAGCCAGGTAGACCTACCCTATTCGCGGTTAAGGATAGTAAATATTATTTTGGCTTACCTGGAAATCCTATATCAACAATTGTAGGATTTCATTTCTTGGTCGTCCCTTTAATACTTTCTATGCAAAACCAAAAGGTTAGTTTTAAAACTTCAAAATTATTACATAATTATAAAAAAAATCCTCAATTAACCGAATTGCGAAGAGCATTTGTTAATCAAAAAGGAGTAAAAATTATTCCTGATCAAGAGTCTTACAAACTTAATAGTTTGGTCAAAGCAAACTGCTGGTTATTACTTGATCAAAAAAATAAATTAATTAAAAAAGGCGATCTGGTAAAATTAATTGATTATGAAAATTAAAGTGGAATTGTTTGGTGTTTGTAGAGAGCTTTCTGATAAAGATCATATTGATCTTGAGTTAGATGAAAATTCTAAAATTAAAGATGTTAGAGATCAAATGATCGAAATTGTTAAAACTAAATTTCCAGAAAATAATAATTACTTAGAGATGGTTAAGAAATCTGCATTTAGCTCAAAAGATGAAATTGTTGAAGATGCTTATAAATTACGAAATAATGATGCTGTATCAATTATACCGCCAATAGGAGGTGGGTAATGTTTCATTGTGATGTAGTAGATATAAAAAATATTTCTTTAGATAAAGCTCAAAAATTTATTGAGTCGCACAAATGTGGTGCATCTTTATTTTTTATTGGGACAGTAAGAGATCATAATAATGAAAAAGAAGTCACAGGAATTACATACGACTCTCATGATACAATGGTGAAAAAAAGCTTTGAAGAGATATATAATGAAGCAATTAAAAAATTAGATTTACAACATCCGGTAGCATTTATTGAACATGCTAAAGGCTATGTACCACTTGGTGGTATTTCAATTATTATTGCCGTTGCGTGTAAACACAGAAAACAAGTCTACGATTTTTCGAGATTCATTATTGAAGAAATTAAAAAAAGAACGCCCATCTGGAAAAAAGAACATTACAAAGGTGAGGATGCTGAGTGGTTAGATGGGCAAAAGCTTGAGGTTAAAAAATAGTTAGCTTTTCTTCAACTTTTTAAAGTAATTATAAATTTGCATACCCACAATTGCTAACGTGATACATAAAATCACTACTGTAATTGGTCTGCTCCATAAAAAATCAAATGAACCATCACTAATTAGAAGAGATCTTCGAAGATTAGTCTCCATCATTCCACCAAGTACAAATGCTAAAATTAATGGTGGCATTGGAAAATCATAAAGTCTTAAAATCATAGCTACAGCTGCAATAAAAATCATTAAGAAAATATCAAAAGTGTTAAATGAAATCAGGTACACTCCAATGACTGAGAAAAATATAATCATTGGCACTAAAACATTTCTAGGAACTGCAAGTAATCTTGCAATGTAAGGTATTAATGGCAAATTTAATATCAAAAGCACTATATTTCCGATGTACATTGATATTATTACCGACCAAAAAATATCTGGATTTGTATTATAAAGATTGGGTCCTGGCTGAATTCCAAACGCGAGTAACGCTCCAAGCATAATAGCTGTTGTTCCACTTCCTGGTATTCCAAGAGTTAAAAGTGGCACAAAAGAACCTGAACATGCAGCATTATTTGCGCTCTCAGGTGCAGCTAAACCTCTTACGCTACCTTTACCAAACTTTTCTTTATCGGCATCTTTTGCCAAGTTTCTTTCCATTCCGTAAGCTAAAAAAGATGCAATTGTTGCTCCCGCTCCTGGAAGTACACCAATTAAAAAACCAATCACTGAATTTTTTGGCCAAGTTTTAATCATTTCTTTTCTCTCTTCTTGTTCAAGTTTCATAGAGCCAAGTTCTTGAAGAGAAATTTGATCTGCTTTGCTCGCTTTGTCTTCTTTTTTAAAAATCATTATTAAAGCTTCGCACATTGCAAAAGTTGCCATAGCGACGAGAATAAAACTAATTCCATCCGATAATCTTATATTATTAAATGTGAATCGAGTAAGATCTGATAAAGAATCTTGGCCAATGGTTGCTAGCATCAAACCAACTAGGGTCATTGCAATTGCTTTTAAAAATTGACCTTTTGAAGAAAAAGCTGCAACAGCAGTTAATCCTAAAATCATTAAAGCAAAATAATCTGGAGATCTAAAAGATAAACTAATTACCGATAAGGACGGCGCTGCTATTAATAAAAATACAGCAGAAACAGTTCCGCCAGCAAAAGAACTGTAAGCAGCGATTGCTAGTGCTTTACCTGCTTTTCCTTGTTTTGCCATTGGGTAACCATCAAATGATGTAGCAACGGTACTAGCAACTCCAGGAGCATTAATCAAAATCGATGAGGTTGAGCCTCCAAATACTGCTCCATAATAAACTCCTGCCATTAAAATTAACCCCGCAGCTGGATCTAAACCATACGTAATTGGTATCATCAGAGCAATTGCTGTCATTGGACCAAGGCCTGGAAGCATTCCAATTATTGTTCCAGCAGAACATCCAACAAATACCATAATTAAATTCTTAAAATTTAACGCAGTACTAATTCCCGATAAAATTCCATCAATCATGAAATTAATCCAATCATTTTAAGGAAAGGATCTCTTAAATAAATATCTAAACCCTTAATTAAGATTAGCATAAAAATAGCTACAAATGGGAACGAGAAAAAAAACAAAACTTTTTTTCTCCTTTCGCCTAAAGCATAAAAAGCAAATAAAAGAAAAAAACTAGTTGAAAGAAAAAAACCTACTGTTTGAATAAAAAAAGCATAAACTAACATCAAGATTAATAAAATTGCAGTATTCTTAAAGTCTAAAGCTTTATAATTAACATTTGGTTTTGAAGCTTCAGGTAAAACTATAAATAGAGCAGAAATACCTATTCCGACCATCCCAATAAATTTGGGGAAAGTTGCTGCATTAAATGGCGCATTTAAATCAAATGCATGAATTGGAATATTATATGATCCATACAAGTAAAGACTTGAAATTACAAAAAATATTAAAAAAATTATTTTGTTTTCACTAATCATAAAAAAAGGCGGCCCTATATCGGGCCGCCATTATTATTTAAAAATTATAAAACTCCTAATTTTTTCATTAGGCTTGTCATAACTTTTGTTTGATCAGCTAAGAAACTGTCGAACTTAGAACCTGGATTGTAAATATTCACCCAAGCATTTCTTTTTCTTACAGCTTCCCACTCTGGAGTTTTTTGAACATCGCCAAGTAATTTAGCAACAGCATTTTTATCCTTGCTGCTCATACCTGGAGGTCCAAAGAAACCTCTCCAGTTAACAAAAGTTACATCGTAACCTTGTTCCTTTAATGTAGGAACATTTGGAGCATCTTTTAATCTATTTGGAGCAGTGATACCTAAGATTCTTACTTGATCTTGAGCACCAACAACTTCACCTAGACCTGTAGACATTAAACTTACCTCTCCTGATAGAAGACCAGCCATTGCTTTTCCTCCAGCATCATAAGGAATGTAAGTTACTTTTGCAGGATCAGCACCAGCGGCTTGGAAAGCAGCAGCACCAATTAAATGGTCCATACCACCTCTTACAGATCCACCAGACATTTTTACTGATTTTGGATCTTTTTTGTAAGCTGCAACTACATCTTTAAAGTTTTTAAATTTAGAATTTTTTGCAACAACGATTGCACCGTAGTCACCAATAATTCCAGCAATAGGAGTTACATCTTTGTAAGATAGCACTCCTCCACCAGATTTTTTAAAACCTTTGTGATTAGTAATTGATCTAATCACAATTGGTGTTGAATTCACCATGATTGTACCTTTTGGTTTTTGAGAAATCATGAATGAGATCGCTTTTCCACCACCACCACCTGACATATTTTCAAATGATGCAGATTTTAGCATACCTGATTTAGTTAAAGCCTCTCCAGTTCCTCTAGCAGTTCCATCCCAACCACCACCAGCTCCACCAGGAATGATGAAGTGCAATTTATCAATTGCAAAAGATGATGAAGGAGCTGAAAGAGCTATTGCAAATACTGAAAGAGTTGCAAATAGTCGCTTAAAAGTTTTAAGCATTTATCCCCCTTGTTTAAACGTTTAATATTAATAAGTTATACAATATAAGAAATGTATTCAATATTTATCAGATGAAAAAATACAGAGTATTAGACCTTACAAATGTATTAGCTGGACCTTACTGTTGCCACCTTTTGGCACACTTAGGTTGTGAGGTAATTAAAGTTGAAAACCCCTCCGGTGGAGACTTGGCAAGACAACTAGGTGCATCAATTAACTTTAACAAAAAAAAGATGGGTATTTCTTTTTTGGCTCAAAATGCTGGTAAAAAATCAATTGCAATAAATATCAAATCAAAAATAGGAAAGGATATATTTTTTAAATTAGTAAAAAAATCTGATGTCATTGTAGAAAATTTTAAACCAGGAACTATTAAAAAACTTGGTATAGGCTTTAGCAAATTAAAAAAAATAAATAAAAAAATTATCCTTGCTTCAATTTCTGGTTTTGGACAAAATGGTTCTTTATCTAAACTTCCTGCCTATGATCAAATTATTCAAGGTTATTCAGGTGTAATGAGTATAACTGGTAAAGGTAAAAATATTTTTAGAGTTGGTTATCCAGTTGCTGACACAATTGGCGGACTTAATGCTGCTTTAGCTATTACATCATTATTAAATAATAAAAACAGAAAAGCTTCTCATATTGATATTTCAATGTTGGACTCGGTTATTTCTTCTATGGGCTGGGTTGTATCTAACTATCTTAATGCGAATGTAATACCAAAACCACTTGGAAATGAAAATTTTACAGCATCCCCATCAGGAACATTTAAAACAAAGAATGGTATGATAAATATTGCTGCTAACCGACAATCTCATTTTGAAGGAGTATGTATTGCTTTAAATTTAAAAAACTTAATTAAAAATAAAAAGTTTTGCGATAGACAAAATAGGTTAAAAAACAGAAAACTTTTAAAACAAATCATTGAAAAAAAACTACTAAAACAAAAAACAAATGATTGGGTAAAAAAATTTCAAAAATTTAATGTACCTTGTGGACCTATTCTTTCAATTCCAGAAATCTTAAAACACAATCAAATTAAAAGTAGAAAAATTATTACCTCATATAAAATAAAAGGTTTCCCAAAGTTAAAATTACTCAAAACCTCAATGAGAATTAATAATAAAATTAATCGTGTAAAATCACCACCTCCTAAACTTGGTCAAAATACAAATTCAATTATGAGAACGTTAGGATATACTAGTAGGCAAATAACTACCTTTAAAAAAGAAAAAATAATAAATGAATAAAATTGAAAAAGAAATTTTAGACTGGTGGTCAACATCTATTATCAAAATGTCACCAAATAAGATTTCCTATAGAGGTAATAAAATTGAAAGTTTGATAAAACAAAACTTTAGTTTATCACAAATGATTTTCTTATTAACTCTAGGGAAAAAAGTATCTAAAGATAAAGCCAAGTTATTAGATCTTACATTAATGGCATCTGTGGATCATGGACCACAATCTCCAGCGATTGCAGTATCTAGAATGGCTATGACTTGTGGTATTGGAATTAATAATGCTATGGCTTCTGCTGCAAACGTTTTGGGTGATGTTCATGGGGGTGCAGGTCAACAATCGCTAGAAATGTATAATGAATTACTTAATAGCAAGCAATCTATTAAAGTTTTTTTAAATCAAAAAATAAAAAATAAAAAAAATATACCTGGTTTTGGGCACAGATTTCATAAAATAGACCCTCGGGTAAAACCACTAAAAAATGCGCTAAAAAAATTAATTAAAAAAAAACAGATTAAAGGAAAAATATTAAAAATTGCAGAACAGGTGGAATTACAATTAAAAAAAATTAAAAATAAGTCTATTCCAATGAATATTGATGGAATATCTGCAGTAGTTTATGGCGAACTTGGTTTTCCACCAATTTTGGCAAGAGCACTTTTTGTAATTTCAAGATCTATTGGGATTATGGCTCATGCTTATGAACAATCTCTTGAAAATGAAAAAAACAAAGGTCCAATTCCAAAAAGATATACTTGGACTTATAAAAAATAAATAATATCTAACATTTTCTTTTAATGGAACTAAATACATTGTTTTTCATATGCACCGCTCCTGCAGTTATTCTTTTTGGAATAGCAAAAGGTGCAGCGATTGGATCATTAGCCCTAATCGCAACACCATTGATGTTGCTGGTCATGCCATTGCCACAAGCGCTCGCGGTTCTTTTGCCAATTCTTATGGTTATGGATTGGTTAGCTTTTTACAGATACAGAAAAAACTTTAGTAAAAAAAATTTACTTATAATGATTCCAGCTGGGCTGGTTGGAACGATAATTGGTTTTTATACTTTTACGTTTTTTAAAGAAGAGGATCTCAAGTTAATTATTGGTATTATTGGTCTAATTTTTACACTTAATTATTACATAAAAATTAATAAAGAAATCATTAAACAAAAAACTTCTTTTATTAAAGGCAGTTTCTGGTCAATTGCATCAGGCTTTGCAGGTTTTTGTGTTCACTCTGGAGGAACACCAATTAGTGTATACCTAGTACCTTTGGGCTTAGAAAAATCTGTTTATGTTGGAACTAGAATTACATACTTTTTTTATCTCAATATATTTAAGTTGATGTTTTATATTCCATTAGGAATAATTAATCTTGATAATTTCAAAACATCTTTGATGTTATCTCCATTTATACCAGTGGGAATTTTATTTGGATTTTGGATTGTAAAAAATGTTCCTCAAAAAATTTATTATAATATTATTTATGCTTTAATCTTTTTATCTAGCTTAAAATTAATCTATGAAAATTGGTTTAAAGTTTTTTAAAAAGTAAATGCTCTATAAATCATTGCAGCTCCACCCAGAATTACACATACTTCAATTATAATTGTATGTAACTTGACCCCAAGTTTATCTGCAATTTTTTTAGCAGTATAAGATCCAAAAATCGCAACGATACCAATCATTGATCCAACATAAAGAGCATCAAGATTTAACAATCCAAGATTCCAAAATGAAATTAACCGAATGATAACATTGATTAGAGTAATAAAAGAATCTGTTCCTATAATTTGTGCACCGACCATTCCATTTGCAGCTAATGCTGTAAGTAATACTGATCCAGGTCCTAAAATAACTCCGCTTATAGTTCCATAAAATACAGCCATTACTCCCAAACCAAACCATCCAATATTTAGATTAATTTTTTTAAATACTCTTCTTAAGATGACAATAAACGCTAATCCAAAACCTAGACAAAAATATAAAGTCTTGGGTGAAACTGCTGCGTAAAAATTTGTACCAGCAATTAGAAACGGTGTTGAAATAGCAGCAAAATAAATACCTTTTTTCCAAAAAATATTTTTTCTGTAATAGTACATTCTTGAAAAATTAGAAAATAAAACAAAAACTGACATTAATGGAACAAGTAACTTGATTGGAATAAATGGTGACACCAAAAGACCAAGTGTCATTCCACCGCCGTATCCAGATATTCCTGAAACCACTGATGCAAAATAAGCAGTTAAAATTAAAATACTTAATTCAAAAAAACCAAGACTTGCAAATAACGCCGCTATATCAAAATCAGCTTCCATGATTTGAATTATTGAATAATAATTTTTGTAAAATCTGGTTTTTCAAAAATTGTATCAACAAAAGAATTTAAATTTTTTATCTCTTTATCGCTAATTTTGGAAAATTTTAAATTTGCTTGATATTTTTTCTCAATATCTTCTTTGGTAACAGGTTGTTTTCGGCCACCTCTAAAACAAGGTTGATGCTCTTCAAAAACTCCATCATCAGTTTCACAAATCAATGTTCCGGTGTAATTTTTTGGGTATTCATCATTAGGATCAATCTCATATTGAACTTTATGAGCTAATTCTAAGATCTCTTTGTCTTTAATACTTTGTTCATTAAATTCACTTAAACCCGCATCACCTCTTAAAAAACCAACTGCAACACAATATGGAACAGAGAATTTAGCTGAATATGGAGTGGATGGATTTTTCTTTTCTTTTGAAGGTTCCCATAATCTATGAACCGTTCCTTCTCCAACTTTTGCTAAAATTGATTTAACTTTTTTTGGATCTTTTACTTTTTCTTTTAATTTCACTGCACAATCTACAAATGGTTGAGCCATAGTTCCACAAGCATATGGTTTAAATGCTAAATTTTCTGTCTCCCATCTTGATCCTAACTTATCGGTTAAATGAGAATAATCTCTTTCAATTTCTCTTAACGCAAATGCTCTAAAGAAACCATGCTCACCTTCAAATACAGTTCTTGGACCGTAAAAATCAGACTTTGCCATTAAAGCCGCATTCATTCCTGAATTTGCAGACCAACCTGGGTGTACTCTTTTGGTCCACGATCCTTCGGCTAAGTATTCAATAATACCAGAAGTAAAACTTCCAGCTACTCCAAGTGCAGATGACATTTGTTTTTCTGACATATCAAGAACTGATGACAAACCTGCTGCAACTCCAAAAGTTCCACATACAGCTGTTGGATGAAAACATTGTTTGTGCATTGCTGTAGGAGCAACTAAAGCTAATCTACAAATCAGTTCAGAACCTACAATCATTCCCTTTAAAATTTGATCTCCAGATAAATTAAATTTTTGTGCAGCAGATAACATTGCTGGTATCATGGATGCTCCAACATGCATTGGATTACCTTCAAATGTATCGTCAAAATCTTCTCCATGTGCAGCGGTGCCGGCAATAATTGCGGCTGAAAACATATCAAAATCTTTTCCGTGACCAAGAGAGATAAGAGAACCTGTTCCTTTATAAGTTTTTACTAAACTTTGAACATAATTCTCGTTTCTAGCCGAAACGATGACTCCACAAATATCTTTAAATAAAAACTCTAAAGTTTGTCTTGATTTATCTGATATGTCTTTTGTTGAAAGGGATTTTGCCCAACTTGAAAACTCTTCAGCTATTGTCATGGGGTATAGCTACCACCATTAACATGTAGTGTTTGACCGTTAATATAATCAGCTTCTTTTTTGCATAAATTGGCAATCACCTCTGCAACCTCATCAGGATTTCCGAATCGATTAAGAACAAGATTTGGTGTTTGAGGATGTCTTAACCAATGACCTTTAAGAGCTTTTTCTTTACTGTCAAAATCTTCTATAAAACCAGGTACAACACAGTTACACGTCACACCTCGTTCTAAAAACTCCATACTTATAGCTTTTGTCAAACCAATTAATGCAGCTTTTGAGGTTACAACATGCGCTCTTTCTTTTGCTCCAATGTGAGCTGATAAACCACCAATATTAATGACTCTTCCCCACTTCTGTTTAGTCATGTGACCTATCAATGCTTGTGTACAAAGAAATGATGCATCAACATTTACAGTCATTACTCTCTTCCAATCTTCATAGGTGATTTTCTCAAAATCATCATGAATTCTTAAACCTGCATTATTAATTAAAACTGAAGGGGTACCTAACTTTTCAGCAGCACTTTTAATTTTATCAATTGTTTTAATATCTGCTAAATCGCCATCAATAAAATCAGATTGAACTCCATATTCCTTAACGATAGCTACAGTTTTTTTTGCTTCATCAATACTTTTGCCGCCTGTATGAATAAGAATGTTAAAACCTTGATCAGCTAATTTTTTAGCAGTAGCGCGGCCAATTTTTTTTGCCCCACCAGTAATAACAACAACTTTATCTTTATTAAAAGGCTGATTCACTTTTTTTACCTGATATCGCTTGCTTTATCTTACCCCAGAAAGGTGTAGATAAACTGATAACGGTTAAAATCATGAAGAATATAAATACTCCACTTTCAAAGAAATTTAAGAATTGACTGTCATAAATCACCATTGATTGCGTGAATGTCTCCTCAACCATTTTACCAAGAATTAAACCCATCACAAATGGTGCAGGTGAAAAACCATTTCTCAAAGCAAAGTAACCAATGATACCTGAAATTAACATAACCCAAACATCAAAAATTGCAGAACTGTAAGCGTAAGAGCCTATTAAAGAAAATACAAATACTGATGGCCATAAAAACTTTTTAGGAATGAATGTTACATAAGAAAAGAATCTCGCTCCTGCTAAACCAATCCCCATAAATGCAAAGTTTG
Source organism: Candidatus Pelagibacter sp. HIMB1517 (assembly GCF_052047895.1). NCBI lineage: Bacteria > Pseudomonadati > Pseudomonadota > Alphaproteobacteria > Candidatus Pelagibacterales > Candidatus Pelagibacteraceae > Candidatus Pelagibacter > Candidatus Pelagibacter sp. HIMB1517. Next base: position 48,144 of record NZ_JBNAIW010000006.1, on the reverse strand, counting down.
CAAATAACATAGCTCCAAAAATAGCATAAACAAGATGTGGAGTTTCAGTAATTAAATAAGGCCCAGGTCTAAATCCATGCATAACTAATGCAGCTAAAATTAATGCAGTTGTTCCACTGCCAGGAATACCCAGTGCTAAAGTAGGAACCATTGCGCCACCGGCCGCAGCATTATTTGCAGCCTCTGGACCAGCTATTCCTTCAGCGTGTCCGGTACCAAATTTTTCTGGCGTTTTAGACCATCTTTTAGCTTCGTTATAACCCATCATTGCAGCAACAGTTGATCCTTCTGCTGGCAAAATTCCAATAAACGTTCCAAGTCCTGATGATCTTAGAATTGTTCCTTTTAAACTTTTTAGCTCTGCCCAAGTTGGTAATCTCAAAGCTTTTGCTGACATTCTTTCAACTGCAGCATTTAAAGTTTTTGACTGTGTCAGTAATTCTGACATCGCAAATAAACCAATTAATACTGGTACGAATTTAATACCTTCGGTTAATTCCTCTACTCCAAAGTCAAATCTTTCTACACCTGTCGCTAGGTGTACTCCAATTGTTGAAACCAATACTCCCATAGTTCCTGCAATTAAGTTTCTTATAGATGACTTTCCACTCATTGCCGCTAACATTGAAAGCGCAAAACAAGATAATCCAAAGTATTCAACTGGACCAAACTTTAGAGCGATTTCAGCTAGTAAAGGTGTTGCAAATAAAAATATGATAATAGCTATAATTCCACCAATCACGCTAGACATTGCAGCTAGTCCAAGTGCTCTACCAGGTTCACCATTTTTAGCCATTTGATAACCATCTAAAGCTGTAGCAACAGCAGGTGGTGCACCGGGTGCATTAATTAAAATTGCAGTAATAGATCCACCAAAAGTTCCTGCACAATAAAGTGCTGCCATCATTGAAATTGATGCAACAGGATCTAAACTGATTGTAAAAGGCATTAATAAAGCAATTGCCATCGGAGAACTAAGTCCAGGCAAAGCGCCAACTAATACACCAACTAAAACACCGCCAAATATCAAAGCGATATTTTGAAACTCTAATAATAAACCAAAACCTCTAATGACATCTTCCATAACTATTTAAACATCTCCAATAATCCAGGGTTAAAATATAATCCAAGTACTTTATTAAATAACAAATAAACACATACTGGAAAAATAATTGCATAAAGTGCAACGGCCACATATCTCTTCTCACCCCATAACAATGGAATTGTCAGACAAATAACAAACATAGTTAAAAAAGAACCTAAAAATTCTGCAAGAGCTACAATAGTTAACAAAACTCCAATTGTAATCCACGTAATTAATGGTGTTTCATCACCTCTATCTTTGTCAATTTTATCAATCTTTTCTGGAGTGATTTTAAATTCAAAAGGAACGATAGCTACTAAAAAAAGTAACAGCACAACTAACATTCTAGGAAATACTTCAGCATTAAGTGTATCTCCTAAAACTAATGGTGCTTCTGGAAACTTTCCGGCTTCATAATACATGAAAGATCCAAAAGCTATTAGCAATAAAGCTAATATCAAATCTTTTTTATGAACTAACCCTGCGCCTAGTGTCCTAGGCGCAAAGTCGATAGATTTTTTTTCGTTAGACATGAATGAACTACTTAATTAATCCAAGTCCTTTTAAAGCAGTCTGAGCTTTCTTAAAGTTTTCTTTAAGTTGCTTGTCCCAAACCTCTGTACCAGCTGGACTAGTTGCAGGATCTAGTGAAGCACCTTTAAGATAATTTGCGAAAGTATCATGTTTCATTGCTTTAACCATAGCTTTAGAAATTTCCTGAATTACTGGCTCAGGAGTTCCTTTAAGCACTGCGTAACCTCTAGTAGTCACAACTTTAACTTCGTGACCCATAGAATATGACGTAGGTACTTTTGGATAGTCAGCTAATTTTTTATCATGCAATAAAACAATCGCTTTAACTTTTTTATCTTCAATTAAAGCAGCAGCTTCTGAAGGGTTTAAAAGTGCAGCATCAATTTTTCCAGATGCTAAAGCTTGTAAACTTTGTGCACCAGAACCGAATGATACAGCTTTAAACGGAATACCAGCAGCTTTAGAATAATTGTACATTCCAATGTGCTCAGTACCACCAATAGATGCAATACCTACACTTACAGGTTTTTTATTTGCTTCTTTGATGAATTTTTTTGCTGTGCTTAATTTTTTATTTTTTGCATTAACTACAACGAAAGTTGGTTCTTCCATTGCTCTAGCAACACCAACAAGATCATCGATCTTCATGTTAGATTTGCCTCTCGCCATTGTGTATAGGTGAGACTCGGTTAATGCCATGATCGTACAACCATCTTTTGGTCTAGTTAAAGTGTAGTTCTGAGCTTTCGCACCAGATCCACCTCTTTTTCCTACGATCTGCATATCTGCTTTTAGATATCTTCTTGTTCTGATTGACATCATTCTTGCAGTAGTATCTGTACCACCACCGTATGATGCGTGAATCACAACTTGAACAGGATCACACTTATCTGTTGCATAACTGCTTTTTTTCTTTTTATGAGATCCAGCTAAAGATGCGTCACCAAAAGAAGTTAAGATAAGAGCGAATAATGCAAATAAGCTAAAAAGCTTTTTGAATTTAAAATTGAACATATATCCCCCTTTAATGTTAAGTTTAATTGATCAATTAAATTTACAGAAAGTTAACATAAGTCTATAAGATATCAATATGTAAAACTTCGTTTCACATTATGAAACTATAATCAAAATAAATGATAAAATTTAATATTAATATCCAACAATCAGGCGAGAAATTAAAAAAAGAAAACCAATTAGCTTACCGCATTGCCGTAATGTCATCTGAAGAATGGAATTTAACAGATGAAATAACTGAAATGGTTGGCAATAGAATAATAGATAATGCTGGTGTTGCAGTAGCAGCTTTAAACAGAGAAGCGGTTAAAATTTCAAGAGCACAAGCTATGCAATTTGAGAATAAAAATGGCGCCACACTCTTTGGTCTTGAGGGTAATAAAAAATATGATTGTCAGTGGGCTGCTTGGGCTAATGCTGTTGCAGTTAGAGAATTAGATTTTCATGATAATATTATGGCTAAAGAAACTTGTCATCCAGGAGATTGTATTCCAACAATTTTAGCTGTAGCTCAACAAAAAAATTGTAATGGTGAAGATTTGGTAAAAGCAATAGCAACAAGTTACGAAACACAATTAAGATTATCAATGTCAATTGCGCTAAATCCAAATCGAATAGATCATGTTGGTCACTTGGGTCCAGCAATCACTAGTGCATTAGGTAAACTTTTAAAATTAGATGCTGATACTATTTATCAGGCAATTCAATGGAGTGCACATACATCAATTTTTACAAGACAAGGAAGAAAAGGTGAGCTTTCAAGCTGGAAAGCTTATGCGCCAGGTCTAGTTGGAAAAAATGCAATCGATGCAATTGATAGAGCAATTCGTGGTGATACCTCTCCTAGTCCAGTGTGGGAAGGTGATTACGGAATCATTCCAATATTATTAAAAAAAAATAATGATGATTTAGATATTGAGTTACCTGTTGGAGATGAACCTAGAAAAGGAATTTTAGGAACATTTACTAAAGAACATTCTGCTGGGTATCATGGCAACTCTTTAATCGATATTGCATTTAATATGAGAAAAAAAATTAAAAATACTAAAGAGATTAGTAAAATTAATATTCATAGCAAACAATATACCCATATTGTAATGGGCAGTGGAAGTAATGATAAAGAAAAATATAGCCCTAAAGCAACACGCGAAACATTAGACCATTCAGCTATGTATATATTTGCCGTAGCATTAGAGGATGGAGAATGGCACCATGAAAAAAGTTACAGCGAAGAAAGAAAAAATAGAAAAGAAACTGTAGAACTTTGGAATAAAATTGAAACTTTTGAAAGTCCTGAATGGAATAAAAAGTATTATGATGAACCAGATCCTTTAAAAAAAGCTCAAGGTGCAAAAGTTGAAATTATTTTAAACAATGGTGAAAAAATTATTGATAGTTTAGAATTTGCAAATGCTCATCCAAGTGGCAAAACCCCATTTGGAAGACCAGAATATATTAAAAAAATGGAACCTTTGTTTGAAAACATGGTAAATGAAAAAGAACAAAAAAGATTTTTAGATTTAATAAATAATTTGAAAAGTCTTTCTTCTGATGATGTTAAAAAACTTAATGTAACATGTGATGAAAATAAAATTAATTTTGATAAAAATAATATTAAAGGGATTTTTTAATGGATATTCAACAAACGCTAACAAAATATATATCTGAAGCATTATCACACGAGTTACCAAAAGAAACTGAATTAAATACAAGGTTTCATCTGTTAGATACCATGGTTGCTATCCTAACAGGAAGACTTTTGCCTCCAGGTAAAAAAGGTTTTGAATTTTCTAAAAATCAAGGCGGTCCTAAAGAAGCAACATTATTAGGTAACGATATTAAAGTATCTGCAATTCATGCAGGCTTTGCAAATGGAATGGCAGCGCACGCAAACGAAACTGATGACTCACATACAAATGGTAGGTTTCATCCAGGATGTGCAATTGTTCCGGCGACATTAGCAATCGCTGAAAGAGAAAATTTAAGTTCTAAAGAAATTTTAAAAGCAATCGCACTTGGATATGATATTGGCGTAAGAATTACCACAAGCTTAGGTTATAAAACTCCAAAAACAACAATCTTTGCAACACATAGTTTAGGTCCAATTTTTGGGTGTGCTGCATCAGCTGGCGCATTATTAAAATTAAACCACCAACAATGTAATTATTTATTATCTTATACGATACAACAAGCTTCAGGTTTAGCTTGTTGGAACAGAGATCCTGATCACATTGAAAAGGCATTTGTATTTTCTGGAATGACAACAAGAAATGCAATTTATTCAGCGCTTCTTGCAAAAGAAAACTTTACATCTGTAACTGATCCACTTCTAGGAGAAAGAGGCTTTCATGAAGGTTTTGCTCATAATCCTAAGCCTGATTTAATAATAAGTGAACTTGGAAAAAAATTTGAAATTGATCATTCATCTTTAAAAAAATGGTCGGTAGGATCTCCTATTCAATCCATGATGGATGCAGTTGAATATCTTTTAAAAAATAATGATTTTGATCATAAAGATATCAAAGAGCTTACAATTGAAATACCATCGGATCGTTTTCATATTGTGAATGACAGAGAAATTCCTTCAATAAGCGCACAACATTTAATTGCTGTGCATTTAATTAAAAAGACTATGGGATATGAAGAGGCTCATGATGAAAAGCTTTTTAATGATCCAGATGTAGTAACATTAAGAAAAAAAATTAAATCGGTATCAAGTGATGAACTGGCCAAAGCTAGACCTGAAAGACAATCAAAATTAACAATAATACTTAATGATGGTAAAAAGCTTTTTTATCATGCAAGTTCAGTCAGAGGTACACCAGATAATCCAATGGATAAAGATGACATCACTGCAAAATCTAAAAGATTATTTAAAGTATTTAATAATTCTAAAACTGATGATCTAATTGATTGTATTTTAAATAAGGACTTTACGATTAAAGAATTTGTTGAGCTTTCAAACTTAAATATTTCATGAAAAAAAATTTTTTAATTGCTACTTTTGTCGTAGCGATCGCCGAGTATATATCTTTACTATTATCTAATTATTCAATTGTAATATCATCTGCAATTGTATGTATCCTTGCAGGGCTTTTGATTAATCATTTTCAAATAAGTAACTTTGAAAATATTAATAACATTCTAACCAAAAATTTTTTAAAAATTGGAGTTGCTCTAATTGGAATTAAAATCAGTTTTTTTGAGTTTTATAATTACGCAAGTATTTCTTTTTTTATTATTGTTTTAAATTTTGTTTTAATTTTTATTTTAATTAAAGTTTTAAACTCATTTTTTGACTCAAATAAAGGAATGATAAACTTAATAGGAATCGGCTCTGCAGTATGCGGTATTACAGCTATTATGGCGGCAAGCTCGGTCATGAATAATAAAAAAAACGATATTACATGTGCAGTTGCTGTCATTACTCTGATTGGTACTTTGTCTGTATTTTTTTCTCCTTTTTTTGCAAATCTGATATTTGAACAAGAACAAATCAAAGCAGGCATACTGCTTGGTGCAACAATTCATGATACATCACAAGTAACAGCTGCAGGTACTATTTTTCAAAATATTTATGGTGACGCTCAATCTTTTAATTCAACAATATCAACTAAATTACTTAGAAATTCTTTTTTAATTATTTTGATACCTTTGCTAGCGTTTTATTGTTCATCCCAAGAACAAAAAAATAAAATAAAATTTTTTAATCTTCTTCCACCCTTTATTATTTTTTTTATACTTTTAGCGGTTTTTAGAAGTATAGTTGATGCAACAATTGAAGTCTCAATGTTATCTAATTGGGAAAAAATAGTTAGTTTTGTTTCAACGGTTTCTAAATATTTGATATTATTTGCATTATTTGGACTTGGGTCTAGTATTTCCATTAATGATTTAAAAGGATTTGGTTTTAAACCTTTCTTAGTTGGATTTTGTATTAGCGTGGTATTAATTGTTTCTACTACTATTTATTTGAAATTAATTTAGTGGAATTAATAAATTTATATTTACCTGACTCTGTATCCTTGGCTGGAGCTTTAGCGTTAATATTAATTAATTTATTATGCTCATTTATTTCAACTGCACTGAGCTTAGGTGGGGGGCTTTTAATGCTAGTAAGTTTATCCTTCATTGTACCTCCGGTAGCTTTAGTTCCTGTGCATGGAATAATTCAACTTGGTTCAAATTTTGCAAGAATATTTGTTTCACTCAAAGATTTAGATATAAAAATAATATTACCCTTTATGGGTGGGACGCTAATCGGTTCATTCCTTGGAGCAAATGTTGTGGAAGTCTTATCTCCTGCAATTGGGCAAATTGGAGTGGGATTGTTTATTTTATACTCATTGTTTGGAAAGTTTCCAAAGCTTGGAAAAAAATATATTTTTTTTGGAGGAATTGCCTCATCAACCATGTCAGTAATGTTTGGAGCCTCTGGACCGCTTGTTGCAACTTTAATAAAAAATATGAATTTTAATCCTATAAAACATGTTGCAACACATGGTTCAATGATGACTTTTCAGCATTTATTTAAATCTTTTGCGTATTTTTTTATTGGGTTTTCTTTTCAACAATATTTGCCGTTAGTCACTGTGATGATTTTAGTAGGTTTTCTTGGAACTTACCTTGGAAAATTGGTTCTTATTTCAAAGGGTCAAAGTTATTTTAAAAAGATCTTAAGTATAATTTTGTTTTTTGGAGCAATTAGATTGATTTATTTTGGTTTTCAGAACCTCTAAAATTTGACTATAATTTAAAAAATAATTAATATTATTGTATGGAAATTATCAAAAGTGGTCTAGCTCTTGGTGCTGAAGTCAAAGGTATGGACTTAAGCAAAGATTTAAGTTCAAATGAAGTCGACCAGATTAACAAAGCATGGGATGAAAATTTAGTTTTGGTTTTTAAAAATCAAAATCTAACTGATCCTGATTTAATTAAATTTAGTAAAAATTTTGGTAATTTGGATCACCCAGCACCAAATCCATTTGGTATAAATTTTTCTCCAGAACATCCAGAAATCAATGTAATTTCTAATGTAAAAAAAGAAGGTAAACCTACTGGAATTTTAGGAGATGGTGAAGCAACCTGGCATTCTGATATGTCTTATCAAGATGTGCCACCTAAAGCTGGTATTTTATATTCTTTAGAAGTTCCAAAGGATCAAGGAGATACTCATTTTGCAAACATGATCGCGGCTTACGAAGATATGCCAGAAGATTTAAAAAATAGAATTGAAGGAAAAATTTTAATTCATGACTCCGCACACAACAGTGCTGGACAATTAAGGAAAGGGTATGAAGAAGTTTCTGATCCATCAAAAACACCGGGCGCAAAACATCCAATAGTCTTTAAAGACCCTAATACTGGAAAAAAAGCTCTTTTTATTGGGAGAAGACCTCACGCTTACGTTATTGGATTGGAACTAAGTGAAAGTGAAAAATTGCTTGATGATATTTGGGCACATGCAACTCAAAAAAAATATACCTGGACACAAAGGTGGAAGGCAAATGAATTGCTAATGTGGAAAAATCTTTTCGTTCTTCATAAAAGAGATGCTTTTGATCCTAATGCTAGAAGAGTAATGCACAGAACTCAAGTTACGGGTGAAATAAAAATTTCAGCTTAGACTAAAACTTCACCTCTCATAAGAGGTCTAAAAGTTCTATACATAATTGCCGATTTTGCATGAGGCTTCCCATCAACTTGTTCGATAATGGCACCAGCGGTCATAACTCCCGATGGATTTCCAGCTCTAAGCTCTAAAGGGTTTGAACCTTTTCTTTTTATTAGATTTGGAATTGTGCCTTCAATTGCTGCTGCAACTCCAATATTAACTCCAGCGGTACCCATAATAGCTTTATGAGTTTTTCCCATTGAAAACATTCTTGCGGTAATATCTTGATCATCACCTTTAATATTTGATTTATCTAAACTGATATAATCTTTGGGTGATGTAACAATACCAATTCTCGGCGTATTCATTGGAGCTTCATGTTCTGACTTTGATAGACCAGTCATAAAAGCACATTTTCTTCTTATCTTTTGAATGATTTCCATTTTTTCCGCATTACCGTCTAGCTCATCAGGACTTTCAGTTCCTTTAAGGCCTAAATCTTCTGCTTGAATATAAATAAGTGGTGTAGCAGCATCGACAACGCTAACTTTTATTTTTCCAAAGCCATCAATTTCAATTTCATCTACAACATTTCCCGTTGGTAATAATTTACCAGTACCAGAGCCACCTGGTTCTAAATAATCAAGTCTTACTTTTGAGCTTTCACCATAAACACCAGCGATAGTATAATCACCTTCAATTTCAGGTTTTCCATTTTTAACATTAAAAGTTGAATGAATAATTTTATCGGTATTAACTTGATAGATTCTTATTTTATTTTCACCCTCTTTTGGTTTTATAATACCTTCTTGAACAGCATAAGGACCAACGGCACCTGATAAATTTCCACAATTATTATTCCACTCTGCAATTGGTTGATCTACTGCAATTTGAATAAAATTATAATCAACATCTGCGTCATCTCTTTCAGATGGACTGATAATTACACATTTTGATACTGAAGAAACTCCGCCACCCATGCCATTTAATTGTCTTCCATTTGGATCGGGGCTTCCAATAACTTTTAAGAAAATTTTATTTAATTCTTTTTCATCTTGTGTTGGTAAATCTTTTTTTTGAAAGAAAACTCCTTTGCTAGTTCCACCCCTATAATATGTTGCTTTAATCCAATTTTGACTCATTAGGCTTCCTTATAAGCTGTAGGCAAAATACCTCCATTTTTCCAAAATGTAACTTCTTCAGGAACATCTAGCCTAACATTTAATTTCACATCTATCACATCGCCACTATCTTTGTGAATTTTCATCGTAACTTTTTTATTATCATTACTAATTTTATCTAAACCAATGATGCTAAATTGATCAGTACTCATTATCTTTAATTCCTCTATACCCTGTCCTTTTTCGAACTCTAAAGGCAATAATCCCATACCTACTAAATTTGATCTGTGTATTCTCTCAAAGCTTTTAGCAACTATAGCTCTAACACCAATTAATAATGGACCTTTAGCTGCAACATCTCTGGATGATCCACATCCATAATTTTCTCCAGCTAAAACAATAATTTCTTTGTTTTCTTTTTGATAACCCATCGCGGCTTCATAAAGTCTCATAGTTTTATTCTCAGGATACTTAACCGTAATACTTCCTTCCTGATCAGGAGTCATAAGATTTCGCAATCTTAAACTTGCAAAAGTAGATCGTGCAACGATTTCATGGTTTGCTCTTCTTGTTAAATAATTATTGAAGTCTTTTGGATCTAATCCTAATTCAGTTAAATAATCCCAAGCAGCAGTTCCTTTTGTAATTACACTAGATGGAGATATGTGATCTGTTGTTACAGAGTCTCCTAAAAGAACAATAGGTCTTGCTAAATCAATATCTTTAATGACATTATTTTCAGCATTACTCATATAAGGAGGTTTTTTTATATAAGTGCTTTCTGGCCAATCATAGTTACTAGAATTTGAAACTTGAAGACCTTCCCAAAGATCCCCCCCATCATTTACCTCTTTATATTTTTCACTAAAAGTCTCTGATTTGTAAAATTGATTAATAATTTTGTTTACGTCTTCATTTGATGGCCACACATCTTTAAAATAAACATCTTTACCATCTTTATCTTTTCCCAGGCTATCTTTTGTTAAATCTTTTTTTATTGTCCCTAAAATAGAAAATAGAACTATCAAGCCTGGTGACGCCAAGTAGGATGCTCTAATGTTTGGATGAATTCTACCTTGAAAATTTCTATTTCCTGATAAAACAGCAATTGAAAAAACTTTTTCTTTCTCAATAGTATTTGTAATATTATCGTCTAATGGTCCTGAACTCCCGTTACAAGTCGTGCAACCAATACCCACCATATTAAAACCAAGCTCATCTAAATATTTTTGTAAACCTGTTTGAGATAAAATTTCGGCAGTAACTTTGCTCCCTGGCGCAAATGATGTTTTAACTTTTTCATTTCTCTTAATTCCAAGCTCTACTAATTTTTTAGCAATCAGTCCTGCTGCAATCACATTTTTAGGATTTGCAGTATTTGTACAACTTGTTATCGCTGCAATCATTATGTCTGCGTCTTTAATTTTAAAACCAAGCTTAGGAACTTCAAATTCTTCATTGCGCAAATCTTTTTTGTAAAGCATTTGCGAATGTTTATTTGCCGAACTTGAGAATTGATCTAGATTAATCTTATCTTCAGGATTTTTTGGGCCAGAAACACATGGGGTTATTGAATCAAGATCTAACTCTAAAACTCTATTATACATTGGAGCATCTCCAGGATTTCTCCAAAGTTTTTGATTTTTAGAATATTCTTCAACAATTTTAATCTCCTCATCTGTTCTGCCAGTCATTTTTAAATAATCTAAAGTTGAATTATCTACTGGAAACAAAACATTCGTTGCACCATATTCTGGTGCCATATTGGAAATAGTTGCTCTGTCGCCAACTGTTAAATTTTCAACACCATCTCCGAAAAACTCTATGAAACTTCCAACAACTTTGTTCTCTCTTAACAATTTAGTGATATATAAAACTAAGTCCGTTGAAGTGATACCTTCTTTTAAGTTATTTTTTAAATTAACTCCGACAACCTCGGGCACCGTCATTGGAATAGTTCTACCAAGCATTGATATTTCTGCCTCAACACCTCCAACTCCCCAGCCCATTACACCAATTGCATTAACCATAGGAGTATGGCTATCCGTTCCAATGCAAGTATCTGGATGCATTAAATTATGACCTTGCTTTTTCTCTCTCCAAATAACTTTTGATAAATATTCAATATTGACTTGATGACATATTCCAACTCCTGGAGGTATGACGTTTACCTTATCTAAAAACTTTGAGCACCATCTTAGAAATGAAAATCTTTCAGAATTTCTTTCATACTCTTTTTGTAAATTTTTAATTTTAGCTTCATCATTACCAAAAAAATCAACTTGCAAAGAGTGATCAATAACAACATCAACTGGAACATCAGGTTGAATTGAATCAGAACTGATACCTTTTTTTTGTAAAGCTTCTCTGTATGCTAAAAAATCAACTAGCATAACTTTTCCTAAAATATCATGACTTAAAATTCTGTTTGGTGCAAAATTAATTGCAGAACCAATCTTATTATCCAAAATAGATTTTACTTGTTGATGTGCGTTCTCGTTTCTTCCAAGCAAACTTTGTCTGATAATATTTTCAATTAAAATTCTGTAAGAAAATGGAATTTTATCGATATCATTTATATTGCTAATATCAGCAACATCATAGCCTTGATTTTGAATTGTTATTTTTTTAAAATTATCTGGTATCATGCATGCTATTGTAGCATGTTTCTTAAAACATACTGAAGAATTCCACCATTAATGTAATATAAAACTTCATTATCCGTATCAATTCTACAAGTCGTATCTATAGTTTTTGCAGTTCCATCAGCGTATTTGATTTCAACTTTAACATCTTGAAGAGGTTTTAAACCTTTCTCCACATCAATAATTGTAATCAATTCTGATCCAACTAATTTTAAACTTTTTCTATCCATACCTTCTTTAAATTGTAATGGCAAAACTCCCATTCCAACTAAATTTGATCTATGAATTCTTTCGAAACTTTCAGCGATAACAACTTTAACGCCTACTAATTGAGTCCCTTTTGCAGCCCAGTCTCTTGAAGACCCTGTTCCATAAAGTTTTCCTCCAACAACAACTAGAGGTGTTCCTCTTTTTTTATATTCCATGACTGCATCAAAAACTGTTGCATCTTTTCCTTCAGGATAAATTTTAGTAAATCCTCCTTCAGTACCTGGTGCCATTTCATTTTTAATTCTTATATTTCCAAAAGTTCCTCTCATCATCACTTCATGATTTCCTCTTCTTGCTCCATAAGAGTTAAAATCTTTTTGAAGAATTTGATGTTCCATAAAATAATTACCTGTTGGACTATCTTTTGGAATAGATCCAGCAGGTGATATATGATCAGTTGTAATCATATCTCCTAAAATTAATAATGGTCTTGCGTCTTTAATTTCTTTAAAACCTTCTGGTTCATCTGGCATACCATCAAAAAATGGTGGTTTTTTTACATAAGTTGAACCTGGGTCCCACGAATAAATACTAGATTCTTCTGAGGTAATTGATTGCCATTCTTTAGGGCCTTCAGAAACTTTTGAATATCTGGATTTGAACATGTTAGCATCTAAGCAAGACATTAGAGTATCTTCAATTTCTTTATTTGTAGGCCAAATATCTTTTAGGAATACATCTTTTCCATCTTTGTCTTGTCCAATTGGATCTTTGTATAAATCAACATTCATTGATCCTGCAATTGCATAAGCAACAACGAGTGGTGGTGATGCTAAAAAGTTAGCTTTGACCACTGGACTAATACGACCTTCAAAGTTTCTATTTCCAGATAAAACTGAAACAGCTAATAAATCGTTATCTAAAATTGCGTTATTAATATCATCCGGTAATGGACCAGAATTACCAATACAAGTCGTGCAACCATAACCAACAGTATTAAATCCTAATTCATCCAAATAAGGAGTAAGGCCTGCTTTATTTAAGTAGTCTGTTACAACTTGAGACCCTGGTGCTAATGAAGTTCTGACCCAAGGCTTAGATTTTAATCCTAACTCTGCTGCTTTTTTTGCAACTATTCCAGCGCCAACTAAAACACTTGGATTTGATGTGTTGGTACAAGACGTAATTGCCGCAATTACGATTTTTCCATCTTCAAGTTCAAAATCATTGTTTTCAACTTTAACAGACTTAGGGTTATCTCTTTTTGAAATATCTTTTAAAACATTTTTAAACGTAGCCGCAGCTTCTGTTAGCAATACTTTATCTTGTGGTCTTTTAGGTCCAGATATTGTTGGAACCACAGTTGACATATCAAGAGATACCGTATCAGTATAAACTGCATTATCATCAGCCCACAAACCTTGTTCTTTTGCATAAAGTTTTACAAGTTCAATTGTTTCATTATCTCTACCAGATAATTCTAAATATTTTATTGTCTCATCATCAATTGGGAAGAAGCCACAAGTTGCTCCATACTCGGGAGCCATATTTCCAATCGTAGCTCTATCTGCTAGTGTAAGATTCTTTAAACCTTCTCCGTAAAATTCAACAAATTTTCCTACAACTCCTTTGTCTCTTAAAATTTTAACAACTGTTAAAACTAAGTCAGTTGCAGTAGTACCTTCAGGTAATTTTCCCTTGACTTCAAATCCAATAACTTCAGGAAGTAACATTGATATAGGTTGACCTAACATTCCTGCTTCAGCTTCAATACCACCTACGCCCCAACCTAAAACAGATAGTCCATTAACCATTGTTGTATGACTGTCTGTTCCAACTAAAGTATCTGGATAAGCATATGTTTCTCCATTAACATCTGCTGTCCAAACTACCTTTGATAAAAATTCAAGATTAACTTGGTGACAAATTCCAGTTCCTGGAGGAACGATTCTTAGGTTATTAAAAGCTTGCTGTCCCCATTTTAAAAAAGAATATCTCTCACCATTTCTTTCAAATTCTTTTTCAACATTTTTTTGAAGCGCATCTTTAGATCCATTGATATCAACTTGAACTGAGTGATCAATTACTAGATCAACTGGTGATAATGGATTAATCTTATTAGGGTCTTTGTTTTTTTCTTTTACGATTTCTCTCATTGCAGCCAAATCTGCTACAGCAGGAATACCAGTAAAGTCTTGTAATAAAACTCTAGCGGGCCTGTATGCTATTTCTTGTGGCGACTTCTTATTTTTTAGCCATTCTTTTAAAGATAAAATTTGATCTTTATTAACCGATAGATCATCTTCAAATCTTAAAAGGTTTTCTAAAACTACTTTTAATGATTTTGGTAATTTTTCAGTACCATCTAAACCATTTTGTGCTGCTTTTTTAAGATTATAATATTTGAATTTTTTGGAACCAACTTGTAAGTCTGATAAAGACTTAAAACTATCTAAACTTTTCATGAATAGCTAAATATTGAAATAAGACAACAAAATCAACAATTAGAGCTGTAATTACCCTGTGGCATAAACATCTATCAACAACCTATGATTTAACTTTATTGTTATTTTAACTTACTTTTTTGAACATGTACGTCTCCAGACATGATTAGTCTAGCGTGCCTAGTTGTTCCAGCAACTAAATTTACAATTTCATCACCTTTATAATCAATTTCTAAATTTAGTTTTGAAATACCTGTTGGATGTTCAATTTCAAATGAACCTTTATCAGAATAATCTGAATAAAACTCAGAACAAATAGTGCCTCTTGATTTTGAGGCAGCCATTAAACAAATTGATCCTGTGATAGCATATCCGTTATGACAGCTCCATGGCATAAAATATCTTGATTTAATAGAACCTTTATCTGGTTTTGATACTAAAGCTACTTTTGGAATCACAGATTTGCTTACATCTCCAAATCCAATTCGTTTTCCAAGTTCTATTCTTATTTTACCCATTTCATCAATTAAGTTTTGATTTTGATTTAATTCCAAGTGACTTTCGTTTCCAGTGACGCCAAAATCTGTTGCTCTAAAAAAAACTACTGGCATAGCAGCATCAACGAGCGAACATTCTTTCCCATTAATTTTATCTATTTTGTTTCCAGTGGGGAAAAGTTTTTTTGTTTTAGATCCAATTGAATCTAAAAATCTAATTTCAACAGGTGTTCCAGAGTTTGGAACTCCATCAATTTTAAAATCACCATCATAAGAAACCTCTCCACCTGGAGTCTGAACAATTTCTTCTATTTTCATTCCAGTATTTACATCGCGAATTGTTACTTTTGTTTCGCCATCGCTTGCTTTAACTAAGCCTCTTTCAATAGAAGCTGGTCCAACTCCAATTAACATATTTCCGCAAGATGGCTTTGTATCTACAATTGGTTCATCTATTTTAACCTGCGCAAAATGATAATTCACATCTACACCTTCTTCATCTGATTTTGATAATATGGCAACTTTACTTTTAACTGGATCAGCTCCACCTATTCCATCAATTTGTCTAACATCAGGTGATCCCATGATAGCTAATAAAATTTTATCTCTTTGATTTAAATCTTCTGGTAAATCTGATTTTAAAAGATATGGACCCCGTGAGGTTCCACCTCTCATAAACAAACACGGAATTTTAATTTGATCAGTCATAATTTAGTTAATTGGCCAAGGTAATTCTACAAAACTTTGAATTAATCCTGGAGGAAAATCCATCACCATAAAATGTGAAATTAACGCTAGTACAATCCATACACCAACACCTCCAATAATAGATTTTCTTACACTAACTTTTGCTATCTTAATTAAAAATATTATTACATACAATCCTATAGAAATATAAAAGCCAATAAATATTGATAACACTAAGGGTGAGATAAACCAAAATATAGGTAGCCAAAAAGGTCTAAGATCTTTTTGTTTTAAAAGAGTTTGCTCGTTATCATATAAAACTGAAGAATATTTATTTGAAAAGAACATTTGAACTGCAATGACAAATGATAAAATAAACATTATAACTGAGACAGAAACTGGATAAACCATACCTAAATATTCTAGGTTTTTAGTTGCTAAAAATGTTCCAATTGAAATTAGCATCATGAGGATAACAAAAATCCACTGCGGAGTTTTCGAAAAATTAAACGCAGTAACTTCATCACCTTTTATTTGTCTGGATTTTTTTATCACAACAACTCCTGAGTAAATTGACAATAGTGCAATAATTATCAAAACTATAAATATTGGACGAGTTATTAATTCACCAAAAGTATAAAACTGCATAGTTTGATATAAATTTGTTTCAATTCCATCACTCAAAACAAAACCAATCATTAACGCTACTCTTGAATAATCAAATCTCTTCATGAATACCGCAATAACTCCAACCATAAGAGCAAAAATTAAGTCACCCCATGATCTTGTAGAATTAAAAATAGCAAACAAAATTAAAGAAATTAAAAATGGAGCTAATAAAGTGAAATTAATTGTTGTTAGATTTGATATTGGCTTAGCCAGTGTTGCACAAATAATTGCACCAAAAATATTCGCAACAGCTAAAGACCAAATTATTGTGTAAACAAGGTCTAATTTTGTTTCAATTAACTGTATTCCAGGATCAACACCAAGCAAAATTAACCCACCCATTAATACTGCTGTTCCACCAGAGCCTGGGATTCCAAACAACAATGTAGGTATTAGAGCTCCACCTTCTTTTGAATTAGAGCTAGATTCTGGTCCTATTACACCTCTGATATCTCCTTTTCCAAAATTATCAGCATCTTTTACGGTTGTTTTAGCATGACTATAACTTATCCAATCAATGCATGAACCACCAATGCCCGGTATCATCCCAATTAAACTTCCGATAAAAGAACATCTTAAAACCAAAAATTTATTTGCTAAAAAATCTTTAAAACCTTGTGCCCATCCAGTTTTTTCTAAACTTGCTTTTTCACTGACTGGTTTATTTGTTCTTAATAATTCAACTATTTCAGGAACAGCAAAAATTGATATTGCAATTACCATCAAGTGTATTCCTCCACTTAAATATGAAACAACAGGATTATGAACATCTAAGAATGTACTCATATCCAATCTATATTCTGAAGTAGCAGGAGCAATGCCAATTGCTCCTATAATTAAACCAAGACATGCAGCCACTAATCCTTTTGCAATACTTGATCCTGTAAGGGTTCCTACAATTGAAATTCCAAATATAGCAAGCATCAGCATCTCACCAGTTCCAAATGCTAATATGATAGGTTTAGCGATTTGAATAATCATTGTTAGTAGTGTTGCCCCAAACAATCCGCCAAATAATGAAGCAAAAAAAGCTGCGGATAAAGCACGAGCTGCTTGTCCTTTTTTTGCAAGTGGAAAACCATCCATTACAGTAGCTTGCGCAGATACTGAACCTGGTACACCAATTAATACAGCGGGAAATGTATCAGAGGTAGCTACAACTGAAAGCAAACCCATCATCATTGCAATTCCAGAAATGGGTTCCATTCCAAAAACAAATGGCAGCAATAAAGATAAACCAACTGTTCCACCAAAGCCTGGTATGACACCAACAATTAATCCAATTACGACACCTAATATCAAAAAGAAAAATGATTGACCTGATAAAACTGTAACAAGTGCGCTTAAGAGAGATTCAATCATTTAATTACAAATTAGTTAATATAGATATAAACCTTATTTTAAAAATAATTCTATCAAATTTTTTATCCATAATTTTTATCGAGCCAATTCATAATAAAATTAGATACCTCATTACTATTTTTTTCATGCATCATCATATGACCATTTCCTTTTATTTTATGATCTTCTAATCTTATAAAATCATGGTTAACACCTGCTTGTTTTAAAAAATTACTGGTCCCATGGTCATATGGTGCATGATATGAAGACTCTGCTGTTAAAATTAAAATTTTGGTTTTAGATAAATTTACTAGTTTTCTTGCAGGTTCTTTTTGCAAAAAACATTGTACTAAATTATCTGGCGTTGTTTGAGTATCAATCTCTGGTATTAATTTTTCACCTTGTTTGAGTGGTGGATCATATGTTAATGCAGAATAGGTTATACCATTTGGTCTATCTGGTTCAGAACTGGTTTGATACCAGTCTTTATCAAAATCATTCTTTTTAAAAGTTTGTTTATCTAAATGGGAATGTTGGATGCCTCCATAAGAGACGTTAAAAAAAGGTGGACCGTTGGGTTCTACCGCAACACAAGCTTTTACTTGTTTGGGCCTAACATCAGCCGCAAGCCAGCAAAATGGTCCTCCTTGGCTGTGACCCAAAACTGCTGTATCGCCTATCTGATCAATTAAGTCTGACAGTGCAATTTTCGACATTTCTTCAATGTCAATTCTATCAGCCATCGTATTTACTTGTGAGGCCATGTACTGTTCAAAAACCTGGTCTCCTCTAAGGCCATTACTAGGCCACTGTGTATGTGTTTTTGCTTGTGGCCAATTTCCCTTGGTAGACATTGCTGTAAAACGTCTTTCAGCATCATCTAAATTTGTTTCTCTTTCTAAATACTTACCATATAAATTTTCTGAATAACCTGATCTTGCTCTACCTGGTTGGTCAACTATGTAAACTTCATAGCCCTTGTCTAAAAAATCATGTAACCAACCTCTTCGACCATCAGCAGTTGAAATAAATCCTGCACCTGACTGTCCACCACCATGAATTAAGATGATTTTTTTTCCATTTGTGTGTTTTGGTTTAAAGGACTCAACATACATTTGCCCTCTTTTGAAAACTTTATTATTTATTTTAAAATCAGTACCACCTACAAAAAAGATTTTATGATCTTTTAAAACAATATCAGAATTTTGACTCATAGAATTTAGAGGGGCAAATAATTGCCCCTCTAATATTTAAAAATTATTTAGTAGCTTTCCAAGCTTGTAAAAACTTGTTCGAAGCAGAGTCAATTGAAGTTGCTTTTTTAAGAGCTGGCTTCAATGCTTTTCCTGTAACTTGGTCATATTTTCCAAGTTTCTTGTTAATAATTTTCATTGCTGAAGGGTCATTAACAATATTTGCTGCTGCTTTAGTCCAAGCTTTTTTAGCTGCTCCGCTAGCTGATTTTGGCAACATAATATATTTTTGTGTTGCAAAACCTGCTGTAAATAAAGCAGTCCAAGCTTTTGCTTCTGTACCTTTAAATTTTTTTCCAGTTACTTTTTCATATACTTCTGGAAAAGAAGGTAAATCAGGGAAGTTAGGATCTCTCACAACTTTGTTTCCATCTAAAGCACCCCAAGTCATTAAAGGTACCATTTCACCTTTTCCAACAAGTGGTTTAACGTGCTTTAAATATGAAGCAGTCGTTTGATAATCAATTGTTGTTTCGCCTCTAAGAATAGCAGCTCTTCCACCTTTTCTACCTTTCATTCCGTAAACAACTTTTGTATCCATGCCAAGCATGTCAAAAGCTAAAATTGGAACAGCGTCTAGAGAAGTTTTTCCTTGAGAACCGTATACAAGTTTTGATGATTTGATTTTATTAAAATCCTTTATGATATCTTTAACTCCAGAGTCGGCTCTTACATATACAACTCCACCAGTACCACTTGCAAAAACAGGATACATATCTTTATATCTGTATCTAACTCTCTTATCTTTAAATAAGAAAGGCAATTGAACTGAACCAGAAGTTCCAAATACTACTACACCGTCTTTGTCTTTGCCGTGTTCTGCAAAGTATTTATTAGAAGCTCCGATTGCTTTTCCTTCGGTTACGTTTTTGACTACAACTGACGGATTACCAGGTAAACTTTTACTTAAGATTGGAGCTAAAGCTCTTGCCCAAGTATCAGATCCTCCACCAGCTTTAAATGGAATCCACATTGTTACTGTTTTGCCAGAATAATCTACTGCGAAAGCAGAAGAAATCATCATGACAGAAGCAACTAATGTAGCAATTATTTTATTTAACATTATTGTTTCCCCTATTAAGTTTATGTTAAGTATTATTTTTAATAATGGTGAACATTAACTAGAATACAAAATCAATTTCAACATGATAAATTAAGCATCATATATGCAACGCAATATTTTAATTAAAAGTTCCCTGCTAAAAAGTATATCCAGTAAAATTTTGAGTAGAATTGGATTAAGTTTAACACACTCTAAAGTTGTATCTGAAATGTTGGTTAGAGCAGATGAGCGAGGGGTGTGGTCTCACGGTATTGTGAGACTTCCAGTGTACGTTCAAAGATTAAATAAAAATGCCGCCAACCTAAAACCAAAATTAAAATTTAAAAAAATTTCACAAAGTGCATTTCATTTAAATGGTGATAACGGGCTAGGATTTATTTCTGCAAATGAAGGAATGAAAAAATGTATTCAGCTAGCTAAAAAAAATGGAATTGGTTTAGTAGGAATAAGCAATAGTAATCATTTTGGAATGGCTGCTAATTATTTAGAATTAGCTGCTAAAAATAATTGTATATCTTGGGTTTTTACTAATGCGTCTAAAGCGCTTCCACCTCACGGTGCTATGGCACCTTTTTTTGGAACAAGTCCATTTGCATTTGGTTGTCCTACAAAAAATAAAAATAAACCATTTATTTTAGATATGGCTTCATCATCAGTTGCAAGAGGAAAATTAAAATTTGCAGCTCAAAATAATATTAAAATTCCATATGGTTATGCTTTAGATAAATTTGGCAAACCAACTAATGATGGGCAAAAAGCATTTGAAGGTATTATGTTACCATTTGGTGGTATGAAAGGTGCGGGTTTATCTTGGATGATGGATATTGTTGCGGGTATATTTACTGGCGCTAATCATAGTGGAAAAGTTAAAAATGCAATTAATGACTTTTCTGGTCCAGCAAACGTAGGGCATCTAATGATTTGTATGCGAACAAATCTTTTTCAATCTCATAAAAATTTTATTAAAAAAATTGAATATGGAATTAAAAAAGTCAAACAACTAAAAAAAGCTAAAGGTTTTAAAAAAATTTTACATCCTGGTGAGCCAGAGTATCTTAACGAAATGCGATTAAAAAAATCAGGCATTAATTTATCTAAAGAAACTGTAATTGAATTAGAAAAACTAGTTAATCAGTATAAAATTAAGAGTCCTTTTTAAACTCTTGCCGCAGATTGGCCTGCAATCTTACCGAATACAGCTCCTGAGGTTAAACCACTTCCACCTGGATAATTAAAATAAAATATTCCACCGATCATTTCGCCTGCAGCATAAAGACCTTTAATAGGTTTCATCACTTTATTTAATACTTGGCACTTATTATTTACTCTTAAGCCACCGAATGTGAATGTAATACCACATGTAACACCGTATGCATAAAAAGGAGCTTGATCTATTTTATTAGCCCAATTTGTTTTATTTACTTTTAATCCTTCTGTACATCTTCTATCTTTAATTGTTGGATCATACTTAATATCGTCTCTAACAGATTCATTATATTCTTTGATTGTCTGTAAAGCTTTAGCGCTATTAACTCCTGAAAGTTTTTTTACTAATTCTTCAATTGTTTTAGCTTTAACCATAGTTGCAGATTTTACATCATATTCTGGATACAGCATGTGTCTGACTTTTTGATCAAAGATCTGCCAGCCAATCTGATTTGGTTGCTTTATGACCTCTCTTCCAAATTTAGCATAAGTATAATTTCTAAAATCTTCTCCCTCATCAACGAACCTTTCTCCATTTGCATTTAAAACAATCCCCCAGGGGTAACTAATTTTTCTATATTTATTACTTATTTTTAAATCACTAAACTCAGGTCCATTCATATCGTGAAATACTGCATGGCAGCCTGACCAATTTCCGTAAGGAGACGCTCCGACTTTTAAAGCCATAGTTAAACCATCTCCAGTATTATGCTTTGTTCCTCTAACTTTGGCCATTTCCCAGCCTGGTCCTAAATATCGTGTTCTCATCTCTGAACTAGACTCGAAACCACCACAAGCTAATACAACTGACTGGGCATAAATTTTTTGAGGTTTGTTTTTATATAATACTTCTACACCTTTAATTTGATTATCTTCATAAATTAAATCAGTAGCTGCTGAATCATATTGAATTTTAATCCCATTTTTTTTTGTAATTTTTAATAATGAATCTACTAATTTTTCACCTTGACCATCAACTTCTAATGTTAAGCCGCCCCAATATTTCATTACTCCATTTACTTTAAAAGACTGTCGACCTTCTATTGGTTTAAACTTCAAACCTTTTTTGCTTAACCAATGAATTGTTTCAAAACTTTTTGAGGTTAATGTTTTTGACAATACTTTATCAGTTTTACCGTCAGTTACTTTTTTCATATCTTTTAAAAAGTCACTCACCGTATATTTCCCATAATCTATACTGTTTGAATTTTTTAAACTTGGAATAATTTTTTTTAAATCTGAAAATCCATTATAAGCAAATCTATATGCTCCATTCGTATATCTACTATTTCCACCACGTTCTTTTTGTGAAGCTTTTTCTAATACTAGAATGTTTTTTGCACCATTGTCTTTTGCTGCTAACGCAGATGATAGTGCAGCATTACCTGCTCCAACGACGACGACATCATATTTGATCATGGGTGAGTATTTAATATAATTTATTTTATTTGAAAGAGAAAAATTATTTTACAATATGAAATCATTCATCTATTTTGAAATCAATGTCAGATTTTAAAAATAAAAATATTGAAGAATGGAGAAAAATTTTAGATCAAGAACAGTTTCTGATTATGCGTGAAGAGGGAACTGAACCTCCAGGTAGTAGTGAATTAAACTCTGAAAAAAGAACAGGGACTTATCATTGTGCCGGATGTGATACTTTATTGTTTGATTCTGAGAAAAAATATGAAAGCGGGAGTGGATGGCCATCTTTCTTTGAAAGTAAACCAGAGGTATTTGAAACCAAAACTGATCATCACGTAGGCTATCCTAGAACAGAGTATCATTGTGCAAAATGTGGTAGTCATCATGGGCATATATTTGATGATGGTCCAGAGCCAACTGGGAAAAGGTTTTGTAACAACGGTAAAGCGCTAAAGTTCAAGCCAAAAGATTAAAGTTAAAAATTATTTTTTTAAATTAGAAATTAATACATCTGTAAAATCAGTAGTTGATAAATTTCCACCAATATCTGATGTTCTTGTCTTTGGATTGATTATAGTTTTATCAATTGCATCTTCGATCATTTGCGCAATTTTTTTTAATTGTTGATTATTATTTTTCTTACCCAACCAGTCTAACATCATTGCAGTAGATCCAATTAATGATACTGGATTTGCAATATTTTTACCTGCAATATCAGGAGCTGATCCGTGCTGAGCTTGGGCAATACAATAATTTTCACCTGCATTTATTGACTCTGCTAAACCAAGGCCTCCAGCTATTTCAGAAGCAGCATCAGAAAGATTATCTCCAAATAAATTTGTAGCTAAAATAACATCAAAGACAGAGGGGTCTCTAATTAACATTGCAGACATCGAGTCTACAATTTGCTCTTTATACTCCACCTCTGGATATTTTTTAGAGACCTGCCTAGCGCACTCTAAAAATAAACCATCACTGTAGCGAAGTACATTTGCCTTATGGATTGCTACTAGTTTTTTCCTTCTTTCCATTGCGTACTTAAATCCAATTTCCGCAATTCTAGTTGAGCCTTTTCTAGTAATATTTCTGATGGAAATCGCTACATCAGGAGTTGGCATCAACTCTCCTACCCCTTTAAACATATTACGGTCTGAATAAAATCCCTCTGTATTTTCTCTCATCACTAAGCAATCGATACCCATTGGAAATCTTTCTAATTTTCCCAGTCTATTTTTTGCAGGTCTTACATTGGCATATAAATCAAAATATTTTCTGATTACCCCTGAAGGGTTTAAACCACCTTCTTCAGTCGGAGGATAATCATTGTGAGAACAGGTACCTAAAATCATACCGTCGCATTTTTCTGCTATTTTTAAAACTTCACTTCTAAAAGTTGTTTTGTGTTTTTTCAAAGAAGCAAAACCTATTTCTTCGTATACGAGATCAACTTTTAAATCATATAGTTTTAGTGCTGCTTGTAATACATCAACTGATGCTTTTGCAATTTCAGGACCAATTCCATCACCCTCTAGTACTAAAAATTTAAGATTACTCATTTTCAACTTTTTATATATATATTGAAAAAAATGAAACAAATTAAAGAAAAAATTTTTAAAGAACAAAAAATCAAACCCATTAAAAGGTTTGGTAGCGTAAAAACTAAAATTTTTATTAACAAAAAACAGGGATCAAAAAAAATGATTAGTGGAATAACAATAATTCCTCAAAATAAATCTATTAACTTACATTATCATAACTGTGAGGAAGCTGTGATGATCCTTGAAGGCACGGCTATAGCTGAAATTAATAAAAAAAAATATATTTTAAAAAAAGGAGAAGTTAGCTGGATACCAGCTAAAATTCCACATCGTTTCATGAATAAAAAAAAAGAGAAATTAAAAATTTATTGGACATATGCAAATGCTAATGCAACAAGAACTGATGTACTAACTGGTAAAACTAATAAAATTTTAAATGAACATAAATAATCAATGACCGAGAATTTTAGAAATATAAGTAAAGTTGGTTTCATGAAACACAATGGCGGATTAGAGTTTAGAAAAATATCAGATACTGAATTTGAGTTTACTACTACTATTAAAGAATTTCATATGAATGCTGGTGGTGTAACTCATGGTGGTTTTGTTATGTCGATGCTGGACTCAGGCATGGGTACCTCGGCACATCAAGTTATCAAAGGTAGAGCAGTGACCATTAGCTTAAATACTAATTTTATTGGAGGATCGAAAGTTGGAGATAAAATCATTGGATATGCAAAAATAAAAAAACATACTAATACACTGATCTTTATGTACGGAGAAATTAAGTGTGACGATAAACTTTTAGCTACAGCTGAAGGTATTTGGAAAAAATTATAATTTTAATTTAAAACTCTTAAAGGCTTGCCATCAATATAAGCCTGCAAATCTTCAGCCATCTGAGAATAAAATTTAGAATAATTTTCAAATGTTACATAACCAATATGCGGAGTTAAGAATGCATTTGGTAAAAACCTTAACTTATGATTTTCTGGTAATGGCTCAATTGAATAAACATCAATACCAGCACCAGCAATTTTTTCTTCCTGTAAAGCTTTAACAAGATCATCCTCATCAATTATTGGACCTCTTGAAGTATTGATTAAAAATGCTGTTTTCTTCATTTTACAAATATCATCATATTTAATTAGACCTTTGCTTCTTTCACTCAATATATAATGTATTGATATAAAGTCTGATTTCTCTAATAATTCATCTTTAGTTACTGCCAATGCACCATTCTCTTCTGCGTGAGCCATTTTTAAATTTTCACTCCAAGCTATAACTTCCATACCAAAAGCTTTTCCAATTTTAGCAACCTGACAACCTAATTTACCAAGACCAATAATTCCTAATGTTTTTCCTTTTAATTCTACACCCAAGGTAGTCTGCCAATATCCTTGATACATATTCTCTGTTTCCTGTCTTAAATTTCTAGCCAAACCTAATATTAATGACCAAGTTAATTCTGCAGTTGGATTTTTGTTTCCATCGGTCCCTGAAACTATTATGCCTTTTGATTTCGCATATTCCATATCAATCGCTAAATTTCTCATACCGCTTGTTGCAATAAATTTTAAATTTGGACAGCCATCAATAAGTTTTTTTGTTATTGGCGTTCTCTCTCTCATTATCAAGAGAGCTTCAAAATCATTTAAGTTTTCTATTGCCTGATCTTCATTTTCGAAAGGCTGAGTAAAAACTTTTATATTGCAGGAATTGTTTAAACTTGACCAATCAGCGAGTTGCTCAGCAACCCCCTGATAGTCGTCAAGTATAGCAACTTTCATTAAAAGTTATTTTGATAAAAGTTTACTTAATTTAGATATATCTTTTAATTTTTCTAAATGTCTTACCGTTTCAATGATAGCTTTTGATTTTTTAGTAGACCATTTAGCAAATTCACAACATCCTAAGAATTTATCTGCTACTTCATCATAAGACATTGGGATCATTGGACTTCCTTTTCCAAAATCACCTCTACCAGATATTTTCTTTCCATTTTTAAGATAAATATCAATAATAGTTGTCATCTTGTCATAACCAGCAGCCTCAGCAACTTTATTTTTATAGAAATTAATTTTTCTTAGCATTTTCTGAACATCTGGCTTATTAATTCTTTTATCTTGATATTCAGGTATGTAAGCTCTTCTTTGAACCAATAAAATTGCCATAGAATATTCCATACTAAATTTTGCTTGGAACTCATTAGTTGGTCTATGGTGGATTAATGCATTTTGCATGTTATGATTTGTACCCACATCAACTTTAACGACGTCTTGTGGTTTGATGTCATGCTTTAAAATTAGTTCTAACATTTTTGTCATTCCAGGGTGTGTTAAAGATCCACATGGATGCGGTTTAATTGAAATACCTGGTTTAGAAAAAGTCCAAGGTCTACCTAACTGACCTTTGATCGAATTTAAATTATATCCACCACCATGAGCTTGGAAGAAACCTCTTGGTGACTCTAAAATTTTATCGGTTGCAGACCATCCATATCCAACTAAATCACAAGCAACAACTCCACTCTCTGCTGCTCTTCCAGCGTGAAGTGGTTTTGTCATTGTACCAAAGTTTTCTCTTAGTCCTGCACTTAATGATGCAGCAATTGCTAATGATCTTTGTATTTGATCAACATTATATCCTCTAATTTTTGCTGCTGCAGCTGCAGAAGCCAAAGTTCCACATGTTGCAGTCGAGTGAAAACCATGCTGATAATGTCTAGGTGACATTGCTTCTGAAACTTTACATTCAACATCAACTCCAATTAAATAAGCATTTAAAAAGTCTTTACCGTTAATTTTTTTTAATTCACCTTCTGCAAAAGCACTTGGTAAACATGGTGCTGTCGGGTGAGTAAGTAAGCCGTAAACTCTATCTTTTTGTACTGCAAGTTGCGTATCATCATAATCATCTGAGTGAATTCCAGTACCATTAGCTAAAGCTGCAAAACGTGAAGTAACTTTCATCTTAGAACCAATTACTGTTGCTCTACCTTTTGCTGAATTCTGTTTAATATGCTTAAATAAGTAATCTCCAGTCCTTGCGACTGAACCTGATAATGCTAGACCGAAGCCGTCTAAAATATGTTTTTTTGCTAACTCAACAACATTTTTTGGTATTGAGTTGTATTTATTTTTTTTAACAAACTCTGCTACATATTTAGTTAAGTTTTTACCTTTATCTGATTTAATATTTGGTGTGTAAGCTTTGCCCATCTTAATCTCCCCTATTTTTATAAAAAATATAGTTCTGCAAAAAAAATATAGATTGTCAACAAATTTTATAATATAAAATGATGTTTCACATTGTAAAACATTATGAGTACCATAAAAGTATTAGATAAAGCTTTCCAAATTTTAAATTCATTCGATGATGCAAATAAAAGTATTTCTTTAAAAGAATTAACAGTGATCACTCAATTAAATAAATCAACAATATTAAGAATATGCAGTTCTTTAATAAAGCATAATTTCCTGATTAAAAATGAAATTAATGGAAGTTACCGCTTAGGTCCTGGAAGTTGGAAACTTGGTTCAATTTACAATTCAAATTTTAAAATTGGAAATGAAATAAAAGAAATTTTAAGCGAAATTTGTGAAGCTACAGGTCAGTCAGCAGGTTATTGGGTAAAAGCTGGAAATAAAAAAGTATGCCTATATCGAGTGAATTCTAAATCTGAGTTAAATCATTATGTCGTAGAAGGTACGACATTTGAATTAAAGTCAGCAACTGGAAAAGTTTTATTAGCTTATACTGAAGACAATTCAGAACTAAAAAATCAAATAGATAAAAAAGGCTATATTTTTACTACAGGTGAGAGACTAGACAATATTGCTAGTGTAGCTGTACCTGTTTTTGATAAAAAAGAGAATTTCAAAGGAACAATAAGTGTATCTGGATGGAAACAATTTTTTACTAACAGGTCAGTACCAAAGTACTATAAAATACTATCAAGCTACCGCAATAAATTAAAAGAATTATTATCAAATGAATAAAAAAACTTTACTCTTAAGGAAGTATTTAAAAGATAAAAAAACCTATCATCTTCCAACTTGTCATGATCCTTTATCTGCAAAATTAATTCAGAGTAAAGGTTTTAAAATTTCGTTTATTGGAGGTTTCGCTTTGTCCTCTGCAAGTTTGGGTTTTCCTGATGCTAGTTTAATTACTCAAAAAGAATTAGTTGATGCGACTAGAAAAATTTGTAGTCATACAAAATTACCAATAATTGTAGATGCAGATACTGGATTTGGCGGTCTTGCTAACGTCTATAGAACTGTAAAAGATTTAGAAGATGCAGGAGCTTCAGCACTAGTGTTAGAGGATCAAATTTTTCCAAAAAGATGTGCGTTAACTGATCATGTTAAACTATTAAACCTTAAAGAAGCAAAGGAAAGAATTAAAATTGCAGTTAAAGCTGCAAAAGAAAATAAAAATATCCTAGTTGTTGCAAGAACAGATGCTTTGACTGCAGGTTCGCTTGATGAGACTATTACAAGAGCTTTGCATTTTAAAAAGCTAGGCGCAGATTGTATTTTTATTACCGGCATTAACTCAATAAAACAATTAAACACGATAAACAAAAAAATAAAAAATATACCTTTAATGCTTAACATTACTCAAAATGTAAAATTTACTTTAAACGATGTTAGTAAAAATAAATTTAAATTTGCTTTATTTTCTCAACAAATATTAAATGGATATATAGACTCAACTAAACAAACTTTAGATTTGATTAAAAAAAATATAATTCCTAAATATAAAAATAAAGCAAGTGATACCTTGAATTTATTAGATTTTAAAAAATATATAAAAATTGAAGAAGGAAACAAATAAACGTGGCTGAATATTTTGAAGCAATTAAAAAAAGTTACAAAAGTATAATTATTGGAGCAATAGGCGGATATCTGGGTACATTAGTTCATTTGCCTTTACCTTGGTTATTAGGCGCACTACTTCTTAATTTATTTGTTTCTTTCACAAGTTATAAAATAACTTTTGATAAAAAAATATTCCTACCAGTTCTTTTAATCATTGGTGTGATTTTAGCTGGATCATTTAATATCACGTTATTATATAAAATTCATTTATGGATCTATTCATCTATAGCAATGATCATATGTACGATTATTGGTTCAATTGTAGTTGCGTTTTATTTTTATAAAGTTTGTAAATTTCGAAAACTGGTTGCCGTATTAGCTGGGTTACCTGGCGCTTTTGTTGTTATAGCTGCGGCAATCAACCAAATGACTGATAGTAAGAAAGAAAGTGGACAGGTTGTTATTCCACAAGCAACAAGAGTTTTGTTTATTGTATTAATCTTACCTTTTGTGTTTGTTACTCAGGTTGGTTATCAGGAAATCTCATCACATGGAAATAATCCAGATTATAGTTTGAGATATTTTCTCGAATTAATTTTTTTATTAGGAATCGCACAGTTAGGATCAATGGGATTAAAAAGATTAAAAGTTCCTTCCGCACCGATTCTAGCAGCTATGATACTCTGTGGAATTTTCTACACATTTGAAATAACAACTGCAAGATTTCCCGACTTCTTTATTAATATTGCGTTCGTATTTCTAGGATCTGCAATTGGATGTCGTTTGAGTGGTTTGCCAATTAGAGAAATAGGTTATTATTCTTTACACGGGTTTATTGTTTCAGTTTTGCTTTTAGGTATCGCAGCAATCTTCGCCTATCTTTTAAAAATCTTTCTAGGTTTTGATTTCATGGCAGCATTTCTAAGTTTTGCGCCTGGAGGTTTGCACGAAATGGTAGTTATCAGTATAGCCTATAACATTGACCCATTATTTGTGACCTACCATCACTTTTTAAGAATATTTTTAATTATTTTTTCTATTCCGTTTATTTTGAAATTTTTTTCTAAACGCTAATTCCAGATTTTTTTTAATCTTTGAACTCGGCCACAAGTAGTTTTGTAATACTTATATCTTAATGGATTTCTTTTATAAAAATCTTGGTGGTAATCTTCAGCTGGATAAAAAACATCTAATTTTTTTATATGAGTAGCAAATTGCGCAACATCTTCTTTATTTAACCTTTTTTTAGATTCTTCATAAGCTTTTTTCTCATCATCATTTTGATAGAAAACTGCAGATAAATAACTCGATCCTTTATCACAAAATTGACCTTTGGCATCATATGGGTCTATATTTTTCCAAAAAACATCTAAAAGTTGATCATAAGAAATTTTATTTGAGTCATAAATTACTTCAACAGCTTCGTAGTGACCTGTTTCTTCGTATGTTACTTGCTCATATGTTGGATTTTTTACATGTCCGCCAGTATAACCTGACTTAACTTCTTTAACTCCATCAGTTTTTTCAAATGCTTCTTCAACACACCAAAAACATCCACCTGCAAAGTATGCTTTTTTTTCATCGGCCATTGTTAAATTATTTAAACTAAATAAGATTAAAAAAAAGATTATAAATCTAATCACTTATAAAAAACACCTCTTTGTCTAAGAAGTTCTCTGTATAGTTTAGGGTGAGGTTTAAACGCTTTTCTCCCATGTAACATAAAATAATTATTTGAAAAAATTGCATAACCAGGGGGTAATTTAAAAGATATAAGTTTTTTGCTTCCCTCTAAAGATTCTGACAAACTATTTAGATATAGACCCTGCTTTAAACTTTGTGGCTCAGGAAACTGATCAATGTATGAAATAATAGGTTTTCCTTGCTGATCCGTAGAAAAAATTGGGTGTTCTATTTTGTAATCTACATTTTTACTTTTTGGAGAGCCCCAGACAAAATTTTCTTTTCCAATCGGGTCAGTGAAAAATTTTTCACAATCTTCCCAATCATCTAAATGTAACAATGTACTTTCTCCGCCCTCTGAATTTTCTTCTTTCATTTTCATCATTAAAAGCCAGTCGGTTTTTTCTTTGACGTACGTCCCATCTGTATGAAGATCTAATTTTTTTGCTGCCTTTCTTAAGTAGCTATCACTATTATCAGTATTTTTAACTTCAAACCTTGCATAATATTTTCCATACATTGCATCAAAGTTAGGTATACCAACAAGATGTGTAAGAGCCGTCGATAGCTTAACCAAAAAATCAGTATCGTATTTAGATTGATCCATTTCTTCTGGACCTATAACAAATGCTCCTTGATCTCTATTTAATAAAATAGCTTTAGTTAAACTTTGAATTTTCTCATTAAAAATTTTGTTAAATATATCGGTAATATGAAATCTCAAAAAAGGTTTATACTCAATATCCAGTAAATCAAATTGATCAAACTGCTCTTTAACTTTATCTAGATAATCATTTTCGATTTTAATATCTACTAGTCTCTGACTAGCTGAATGATTATTAACTTTTAATCCTGTGACTTTTTCCATTACAAAATATGATTTAGTATCACAAAACAGATTGTACTGCTAGATACTGCTAATATTACATTTTTTTTGAATAAAAAATAAACGACTAATAAAATTAAGGTACAAATAATTCTTACCAACATAGTAGACTCGGTTAATATCCCAACTGGGAAAAAAACTATTCTTGCAATAACAGCAGCAATGACAGCCATAGAGACACATCTGATCCAATGAAAAATAGGGCTATCTACTTTAATATTTTTGGCACTAAACATGCCAAAAGCTCTACAAAAATATGTACCAACACTTGCGACCAATATTGATAAGTAAATAAATTGACTACTCATTATTCTCTTTTCTGAAGATAAAAAAACCTAATGTTCCTGCTAAAACTCCAGCAATTAAAACTGACCAGCCAGGAAAAACATTATTTAAAAATATACTTAAAGTTGCCCCAACTAAAATTGAGCAAATAATCTTTTTTTCTTCTAAATTACTTACTGTCATGACTAAAAAATACATTGGATTAATAAATACAAGAGCAATTAAAATTTCATGAGGAACCAGATTGGAAAACAAGTACCCTGCTACCGTACAAACAACCGAGTTAGCCCACAAAAATCCTCCTAATCCAACAAAATAATTAAACTTTTCATCTTCCTTAATATTTTTTTGAACAGAGAAAAAATTAAACCAAGATGTCACTGCAATGAAATGTGCTCCAATATATTGTTTCCATTTAGGAACGTTTGAATTTCTAATTAATGGAGTGATATTTACAGTCATTGGGTACAAACGACTATTCGTTAATAAGACAGCTAGAAAAATATTTAACAAAGTTCCTCCAGCTAAAATTGTCTCTGCCATCACAAACTGACCAGGTAAAGCAAAAGTAAAAAATGTTGAGAAGAAGCTCTGATAAATATCGAAACCAGCGCTATGTAAAAAAGCTCCAAAAGCAAACATACTTGAGCCAAGCCCTAAGGCTGGAACGCCAATTGCGTGCTTAACTCCGTCTTTAAAAGATTGTGATGAAAGCAAGGTTTAGATTATCCTCCAAGGAATAATCTACCGACATCTGGGTTATTTAGCAATTCATCTCCCTTACCAACGATTGCCAATTCTCCCGAAACTAAAACATATCCAATATCTGCAAACTCGAGACCTTTTTTTGCATTTTGCTCAACTAAAATAATTGTTTTCTTCTCATTTTGTTGAAGGTCTTTTAAAATTTCAAATACCATCTCAATATATCTTGGTTCTAAACCAATTGATGGTTCGTCAACTAATAAAACACTAGGTTTCATAACCAAAGCTCTTGAGATTTCTAATAACCTTCTTTCACCACCAGATAAAACTTTAGCAGGTTGGTTTCTTCTATTTCTTAGTCTTTCATATTTTTCTAATACTCTTTGTGCTTCTTCATAAGCTTCTTCTGTTTTATCTTTTGTATAGCCTCCCATTAACAAATTTTCCTCAACGGTCATATCTGGGAACACAGAGTTATCTTGTAAAATATACGCAATACCAAATGACTTTAATTTCTCAGCTGGTGTTACATTTGTAACTTCTTTTCCATCAATATTAATTTTTCCTGAAAAAATATTTGTAAAGCCATAAATAGAATGAAGAATAGTTGACTTACCTGCTCCATTTGGGCCAATCAAACAAAGTGATTGAGCTTTGCTACATAACAAATCTATATTATGCAAAATTTCCATTTTACCATATCCAGCTGTTAAACCTTCAATTGTGACATGTGTTTCTCCAGATGAAAGTTTTTCTAGATCTGATTTTGTTGGTTTTGCACCTAATACTGAATATTGATCTGCCATTATTGTGCTCCTAGATAAGCATCAATTACTCGCTTGTCATTTTTAATTTGATCTGGATTTCCCTCGGCCAGAAGTTGACCGTGTGCCACACAGAATATTTTTTGAGCTAATTGCATAATAACTTTCATATTATGCTCAATTACTAAAAGTGTAATACCGTACTCTTTATTAACAGAAATTAGTCTTTTAATGATACCATTAATTAAGGTAGGGTTAATCCCTGCAGTTGGCTCATCAAGTAATAACATTTTGGGATCGCTCATTAATGCCATAGCTAACTCTAAAAGTTTTTGCTGACCAAAAGATAAATCTCCAGCCCTTAAATTTCTTTTTTGATAAAGCCCTACAAATTTTAAAATATCTTCTGCCTTGGCTGTTAAGTCAGCAGGTATTCCTGAAAAAACTGTGAAAACAGTTTCGTCTCTTGGTTTATGAGAAATGAGCATATTCTGAACACAGTTAAGTTTTCCATAAATTCTTGTTTGCTGAAAAGTTCTAAGTAATCCTAATTTTGCAATAGACGGAATGGTTAACTGAGAGATTTCTTTTCCATCAAAATTAATTGAACCTTGGTCAATTGGATGTGTTCCAACTATTGAATTAAATAATGTTGTCTTTCCAGAACCATTAGGTCCAATAATTCCAACAATAGATCCTTGTTCAACTT
The DNA here is from genome assembly GCF_052047895.1 of Candidatus Pelagibacter sp. HIMB1517. Classification (NCBI taxonomy): domain Bacteria; kingdom Pseudomonadati; phylum Pseudomonadota; class Alphaproteobacteria; order Candidatus Pelagibacterales; family Candidatus Pelagibacteraceae; genus Candidatus Pelagibacter; species Candidatus Pelagibacter sp. HIMB1517. Next base: position 13,938 of record NZ_JBNAIW010000006.1, on the reverse strand, counting down.
GCAGTGAAATATCTACATTGGCTTTTACACCACCAAAAGATTTTGAAACATTGTTAACTTCAAGTAATGCCATTAATCTAAACTTATTTGAGCCTTTCTATCTTTTTCATCAATAACTTCTCCAAACCACTCTGGTTTTTTTTCTCTTAAATATCCCATTAAACCTTCTGGGAAATAAATAACGATTACAATGATTAAAACTCCAAGAGCTACATATTGCCAACCTAAAAATAAAGTCCAGAAACTTTCTTTAAATATATGAAATGCAGAAGCTCCAATTATTGGTCCCCATAAAGTTCCTTTTCCTCCAAGAATTGTCATTAACACCATAAACACACCCATTTCTCTTCCATCAAAGGCTACTTCAACTGGTTCTATGTAACCAACCATTGTTCCTACAAGACCTCCTGCTAAACCACAGAAAAATGCTGAAATCATCCAACCAGTAATTTTATAACGCATAGTTTCAATACCCATCGCTTCAGCTTTGTCCTCATTGTCTCTTATGGCATTTAAAACTAATCTAAATCTCGTCGTGTATAACCATCTGATGAAAGTAAACGTAGCAACTAAAAGAATTAAACATAGGAAATATAAAAACTCTCCTCTAGTTTCTAAATCTCCAAGACCTTTTGGGAATGGTGGGGCTGTCATGCCTTGTCCTGCTCCAATTAATTCTATTCCACCTGCCAATTCACCTGACGCAATACCAATTCCTAAAGTACAAATGGCAAAATAATGTCCTCTTAATCCTAAAATTCCATAACCAATCAAACCCGCAATAATTGGTGGAATTAGTGCAGCAAAGGCTAAACCTAGTGCTAAACCTTTAAAATATTGATCTGGTTCATGAACGAATGTTTTTTCTCCACCACTTTCTGTCCATTCAGCTAGAGGGAAATACAAACCAATTTGCATACTCGCGCACAAATACATTCCGACTCCAAAAAACATTATGTTTCCAAAAGAATTGTATCCCATTTCTCCACCTTGAATGTTCCATGTCATTGCAAGAATGATAAGGATTAACATGAATGCTAATTGTAATTTAAAATTAACGAATACAAATGGAGCAACTAATAAAAAAAGTAAAAGCGCACCACAAATATAAAGTTCTCTTTTTGTAAAAGCTAACATTGATTTATTTTAGATACTCCCTCGTTTTGGCAAGTTTAAATCTTCTATAAACTAAAATTAATACTAATAAAAAGAATACAGTTGCAATTCTAAACTCTGTTCCTAGTAAATAATCAGCAAACTCTTCAAATACTCCCAAGCCCATACCAGACATTGCAACACCAGGTAAGTTACCAAGACCTGCAACAATTACTATCATGAAAGATCTTACCGTATAGGGCAAACCAACATAAGGGTGTAAAGTAAATGTTATAGCAACCAACGCACCAGCTACACCACATAATGCAGCATTAATTCCAAAAGTTGAAGCATAAACTTTTTCAGTATCTACACCTAAAATTTTTGCTGCCCTTGCATTCTGAGCTGTTGCTCTAATTGCACGACCAAGTTTAGATTTCTTCATATAAATAGTAAGTAATACTGCACAAACAATACTTACAACTGCTGAGAAAATTTTTGAATTTGGAAGTGTGACTGAATTGTTAAATAACATCGTTGTACCAAAATTTGATTGTGCAACAACCACATCTGAACCAAAACCAAAGTTCATTAATTGCATCATTAAAATACTGATCCCGAATGTTGCTAAAATTGAAATAAACATGTCACGGTCAACGACTTTGTTTATTACAAGTTTATAAATAAATACTCCCACAAAATACATAATGATTGGCGACACAAATATACCCCAGGCAGGATGAATGCCGGACATGTACATAAAGTAGGCAATATAACCACCCATGATAACAAGTTCTCCTTGAGCAATATTGATGATGTTCATTACTCCCCATTGAAGAGCCATACCGTAAGCTATTAAAGCAAATAAAATTCCCAAAAGAATTCCGTCAAGAATGGCTTGGGCAGTTAAAGCTGGAACTTGAAATACTAAAAAATCCATTTTAAAAAAAACTGCCCTCTTCTAAACTAAGAAGAGGGCAATTTCTATATCTTAATTATCTTTTTGACCAAGGTGGTATTGGATGAATTAACTCAGCCGCTGCCCATTTAGTTGGAGCAACAACTACGTTTTCACATTTGCCACTTTTGCACATAACTTGGAAAAGCACCATTGGCTTTGCCGTGTTTTGTCCGCCTGATCCAAACTTTATATTTCCATAAAAAGTTTGCATTTCAGTTTTTGCTAATGCATCTCTAACTTTTTTAGTATCGAAAGAGTTAGCTCTTTCAAATGCATCTTTAAAAACTAATAATGCTGCAGAAGACTCTGCTGCTTGATATGGAGGCGCATAACCATAAGCTTTTGTGAAGTCTTTGTCATACTTTATACCGTCACCAAAGAATTTATCTTTGTAGGTTAAAGTTTTATGCCATTGAGATGCACATAAAGCATATTCAGATTTTGCACCGTGTTGTTTAGCTAATTTTGAAGCGTCGCAGTGTGTCATTGCTAACATTGGAACATCAACTTTCATTTCTGAAATTTGTCTGATCGCTGTTAACGCACCTTTTGAGTGACCTGACACAACAAGAACGTCTGGCTTTACAGCTTTAACTTTTGCTAAAGTTGCTGCCATATCATTAAGTTCTTTTGGAAGCTTATCGTCGATGATAATTTTTGATCCAGTTCTTTTCGCTGCATCTAATACACCTAATCTAACGTCTTGTGAGAATGCATCTTGCTCGAAAGCTTGCGCAATTCTGACTGGCTTTCCACCGTTCTTTTCAACTGCAAGATCGATTGCTACTTCAAGATACTGGTTTGCAGGTGATAACACTGCGAACAAGTATTTATATCCTTTAGTAAATAACGATCTTGATGCACCATTTGCTTCAACCATAGGAATTTTATTTTCCTCAGTCACTGGTGCAATCGCTTTTGTTAATCCTGAACTGTAAGGTCCAAGCATATATTTAACACCATCTTGTTTGATAAGTCTCTCTGCTAACTGAGCAGCTCTTTTTGAATTAGACTCATCATCATAATAAATGATTTTAAACTTATAGCTTTTTCCTCCAACCTTTACTCCACCCATACTGTTAATTCTTTCAACGGCAAGGTTGTAACCATTTTTGGTATGCTCACCATTTGTAGAATATTTTCCAGTTAAAGATACTGCTGCGCCAAGAACAATTGTATCGCCCTCAACTTTTGCATTTGCAGTTCCAAAACTAAAAACTAATGCAAGTACAGAGATAAAAGTTAAGATAGATCTATATAGATTTTTCATATTCTCCCCTGTTTGTTTTTGTTAATTAACTTTATAAAATTACATTTAAAAATATTTGTAATCAACTTCAAAAGCTAAATAAAAAAAACAACTTTTGATTGAATTATACTTTTATTGCAATAAAAATTGCAATTACAGTAAGCGCTGCAGCAGAAACATAATTTAATGTTTTTGGATTTGACTTTAATTGATCAATAATTTTTTCAGCTACCTTTGAGTAAATTGCTAGAGTTAAAAAATCTAAAGTTACCCAGCTGATAAGCATAATAATAAAGTGGGCAATATAATTTTCACCAGTTAAAAAAGTTGGAAATACAGCAGCAAAAAAAACTATGGCCTTTGGACTAAAGAAAGCAATAAAAAATCCATCTCTAAATAAAGCGGTATTAGATTTAATTTGTTTTCCAGTTTTAATATCTAAGTTTGCTTTAGATTTAAAAAAACCAAAAGCAACATATAATATGTATGAAATACCAACCCACTTAAAAACTGAAACAATATTTGGAAATATTTCTATCAATGCACTTAAGCCAAAAAGAACAAGTAACATCTGTACAGAATTCGCTGTAACATCACCAAAAGCTGTCCATAAGCTTTTTTTAAAACCATAATTTATTGACTGAGACATGATTAGAACTCTAGGTCCTCCGGGAGTAACAAACATCACAATAATTATTTGTAAAAAAAGCAAGTAGTTTTCTGGGAACATTTCAATAATATACATTAAAGTTATTTAGTTTAAAAGAATTGAAAATGTACCAAAAATTTGAAAATAAAAATTTTACTGCTGATAATAAAGCTAGAGCTTTTATAGAGTCTAAAAAATTAAAAACTTTATGGTTCAATACAGGAACGCTTTGTAATCTAACTTGTAAAAATTGTTACATTGAATCAAGTCCTAAAAATGATCGCTTATCTTATCTTTCTTTTGATGAATTTAAGATGTTTGTAAATGAAAGTATTCAAAATGAAATGGGAACTGAAGAAATTGGATTTACTGGTGGTGAGCCATTTATGAACAAAGATATTTTTAAGATGATTAAATATTCTCTTGATAACCGGTTTAAAACTTTAGTGCTTACCAATGCAATGAAACCAATGATCAATAATAAGAATGATTTAAATAAATTAAATCATTTAAACCTAACAATTAGAGTTTCAATTGATCATTATAATAAAGATAAGCATGAACAAATCAGAGGTCCAAATAGCTGGGGTCCAATGATTGAAGGATTAAAATGGCTGTCTGAGAATAAATTTAATTATTGTTTGGCAACCCGTTTGATGTGGAATGAGGACGAAGAAACAACAAGAAGAAATTTTAAAAAATTTATTGATCAATATCAACTTGCTTTGGATGTGGAGAATAAAAACCAATTAGTAACTTTTGCAGAAATGAATGAAAAACAAGATACTCCAGAAATAACAACTGAATGTTGGGGAATTTTAAATAAAGATCCAAATACTGTAATGTGTTCAACTTCTCGAATGATTGTTAAGAAAAAAGGAAATGAGAACCCAAGTGTAATTGCATGTACTTTACTTCCTTATAAACAAGAGTTTGACTTGGGCAATAGTCTGAAAGAATCGATGAAAAAAATCTACCTTAATCATCCGCACTGTTCTAAATTTTGCGTTTTAGGTGGTTCCAGTTGTAGTTAATGACTAATAAAATTTTTAAAATTTTTATTATTTTAATCTTTGTAGGAACCATTTCGTTTGGGTTGCTTTTTGATTATAGCCAATACTTTTCTTTTGAAACGATTAAAAGCCAACATGATAAATTAAATGAATTTATCAAATTAAATTATTCTTTATCTATAGTGGTATTCTTTATTATTTACGTGATAGTGACAGCATTTGCATTACCTTTTGGGGCATTGAAAACAATCTTGGCTGGGGCTCTTTTCGGCTTAATTCCAGGTGTGATACTAACGTCATTTGCAAGCTCAATTGGTTCAACTTTATGCTTATTAATGTCCAGGTTTGTTTTAAGAGATTATGTAGAAAAAAAGTATTCCAAATATTTAGAAAAAATAAATGAAGGAATTAAAAAAGATGGAATTTATTATTTATTTTTCTTAAGATTAAGTCCGATATTTCCATTCTTTATTATAAATTTGGTATTTGGTCTGACTAAGATGAGAGCACTGACTTTCTATTTGGTATCTCAAATCGGTATGTTTCTTGGAACTATCATTTTTGTAAATGCGGGTGTTCAATTATCAAAAATTAATAAAATTGAGGATATACTAAGTATCGAGATAATTATTTCATTTGTATTGATAGGTTTGGTTCCATTAATTATAAAGAAATTGATAGAAAAATTAAAAAAATGAGTAAAGATATTACTAATTACATCAAAACAGAGTGTGGGTTATCTGAGTATTACTTGCTAAAAGCAAGAAAAGGTTTTTTTAATAAACTAAGGTTCTACTGGTTTGTTGCTATAGCAACTTTAAGAGATCTACCTAAAAAAAAACCTGAATTTAAAGATAATTAGTATTTACATAAGATATTATTTAAATATAAGAGTGATCAAGCGCTGATTTATTTCAAATTGCGGGCGCTATAAAAATCCAGCTAAAGCGAAAAGTAACCACCGCTTTAGCCGGTGGTTTTTTTTTGGAAAATTTTCATAAAAAAACCTGGGTATTTGAACCATATTGTACACCCGGCATGTGCCAAAGTACTAAAAAGGAGATGTTGAATGAACTTTTATGCTCCCATGTTTGTGTTTGTTCAACTTTCTCCGAAAATTATAAGGAGAAAAATATGATTAAAAATTTAGTAGAGAGATTAAATCAAGGTCCTGTTATTTGTGCAGAAGGTTTTTTGTTTGAGATTGAAAGACGAGGATATTTGTCTGCAGGAGAATTTGTGCCAACAGTTGCTCTTGATCAACCAGACGTACTTGAGAGTTTGCACAGAGATTTTCAACATGCTGGGTCTGATGTGGTGCAAGCATTTACCTATAATGTTCATAGAGAAAAAGTGAGAGTTGCAGGAAAAGAAGATTTATTAGAAAAATTAAATAGAGCTGCACTTCAAATTGCAAAAAAAGTTGCCAAAGATAGTCCAGATAAATCAAAGCCAAATTTCATGGCAGGAAATATATCTAATTCTAATATTTGGAATGACAAAGATAAAAGTACACATTTAAAAGTAGAGAGAATGTTTACTGAGATGGCTGAGTGGGCTGTCGATGAAAAAGCAGATATTATGATTGGTGAAACTTTTTATTATGCGGAAGAAGCTTTTAAAGCTTTAGAAGTTATAAAAAAAACAAAATTACCAGCTGTTTTAACAATTGCACCTATGGGTGAAGATATCATGAGAGATGGTTGGTCAGTTGTAGACACTTGTAAAGAATTAGAACAACGCGGTGCTGACGTAGTTGGTATGAACTGTTTTAGAGGTCCAGACACAATGAAAGACTACGTTTTAGAAATTAGAAAAGCTGTGAAATGTCATGTAGCTGCATTACCAGTTCCATATAGAACAAACAAAAACCATACTACTTTTTTTAATCTACCAGATAGAGGTGGCGAATGTGGCTGTGAGGCTCCTCACGGAAGAACTTTTCCAACAGCACTAGATCCTCTGTATTGTAATAGATATGAAATCGCAAAATTTACAAAAGATCTTTATAGTAATGGAGTAAACTATTTAGGAGTTTGTTGTGGTGCAAGCCCAGCATTAATTAGAGAAGTTTCTCACTCTGTTGGATTAGAAGTTCCTGGTTCAAAATATAAAGAGAACATGTCTAACCACTTCATGTATGGAAATAATGAGAGAATTCCTGAACACATGAAACAGTACGGAAATAAAGCATAATATAAATAAGATTCCGTTTTGATATGAAAAGATCAACTACCAGAAATTAAACAATCAAGAGCTCAAGGTGAACAGGCTCACGTGTCTGGTGATCATAAAGAATCTGAAGAAATGCTCAAACAAGCCTTAGGTTTGCTTGACGGTTAGCGGTCAAAAAAAAGTCAAATTTACCCAAAAACTCAGTCACATTTAAAATTTATATACATGATATATGAAAAAAAATAATTTAATAAAACTAGCTCAAGTTGATCCAATTGAGATTGATCAAAAAACCAATTCTTTTTTTAATAAAGGAACACAACTATTATTAGGGGCAAATTTAGTTGTAATGGTAATGATTTATTTAGTGATTTACTAATTATCAGTTTTTACCATAAATTTTATTAGAAATAAAAAAACTGGTTTTGGTAAAATTTTAAGAGTTTTAAATATTAAACTCATCATAAGAGGAAATGTAATATCATATTTCTTTTTCTCTAAACCTTTAAAAATAATTTGCGCAGCCTTTTCAGCAGACATTAAAAAAGGCATTTCAAATTTATTCTGATCTGTAAGTCTTGTTTTAACAAAACCAGGATTAATTAAGCTCACATAAATATTATTTTTTTTACAATCATTATAAATAGACTCTGAATAGTTCATCATAGCAGCTTTACTTGGTCCATAACCGGACGAATTTGGTAAACCAAAAAATCCTGCTAAAGAACTAATCATAGCAATATGACCTTTTTGTTGATTTTTCATAACAGGCAAAATCATCGACATCACATTAATTAAACCCATAAAATTTACCTCTATAGTTTTTCTATAAAGATCTAAATCTACATCAAAAGTATTATTGGGTTTATAAAAACCACTAGAATAAATTACTAAATCAATATTTTTTACTTCATCTATAACTGAAGTTAAAACTTCTCTACATTCACTTGCTGAAGTTACATCAAGTTTTTTTGTAATTACTTTGCAATTTTCGTTTAGAAAATCTTCAGATATTTGTTCTAATTTATCTTCATTTCTTCCAAAAATGATCAAATTTTTAGAATTTTTTAAATAAATCTTTCCAAGTTCAAAGCCTATACCAAAAGTTCCACCTATTATTAATGTGTTCATTGTTTTTATTAATTTAATATATATATATAAATTATAATCAAATATGTCTTCAAGAACTGAATTTGATAGTTTTGGTAAAATAAAAGTTCCTTCAGATAAATACTGGGGAGCTCAAACACAAAGATCTATAAAAAATTTTAAGATTGGCAAAGTAAATGTGCCTCTTGAACTAATTCATGCGATTGGCATAGTTAAAAAATCTGCAGCAATAGTTAATGCTAAATTTAAAGACTTAGATAGTAATTTATCTAAATATATTCAAAAAGCTGCTGATGAAGTAATAGCAGGAAAACTAGACGATCATTTTCCTTTAAAAGTTTGGCAAACAGGTTCTGGTACACAAACAAACATGAATGTTAATGAGGTAATTGCAAATAGAGCAATCGAGATGCTTGGTGGAAAATTAGGCTCAAAAAAACCAGTTCACCCAAATGACCATGTAAATATGGCACAATCTACAAATGATACATTTCCAACTGCAATGCATATAGCCATTGCAATACAAACAAATAAAAAATTAATCCCTTCCCTTATAAAATTGGAGAAAGCTCTTTTAAAAAAAACTAAGCAATTTAAAGATATTGTTAAAATTGGAAGAACTCATTTGCAGGATGCAACTCCATTAACCTTGGGTCAAGAATTTTCAGGTTATCATATGCAGATTAAAAATTCTTTAGAAAGGGTACGGATAGCATTAAAAGAAATATATTATCTTGCTCAAGGAGGAACAGCTGTAGGCACAGGAATAAACTCAAGAAGAGGTTGGGACAAAAAAATTGCTAATGAAGTCAAAAAAATTACTAAACTTCCATTCAAAACAGCGAGAAATAAATTTGAAGCTCTCGCAAGTCATGATCCAGTGGTAAATTTTTCCGCGAGCTTAAACACAACAGCTGTAGCACTAACAAAAATAGCTAACGATATCAGATTTTTAGGATCTGGTCCAAGAGCAGGTTATTCAGAACTTGAGCTTCCTGAAAATGAACCTGGTTCATCTATTATGCCTGGAAAAGTTAATCCAACTCAATGTGAAGCCATCACAATGGTTTGTACTAAAGTAATAGGTAATCACACAGGAATAACAATTGCTGGAACTCACGGACACTTTGAACTTAATGTTTTCAAACCAATGATCGCACATAATATAATTCAATCCATTGATCTCATAGCTGACTCTGTAAATTGTTTTGTTGATTATTGTGTAAATGGAATAAAACCAAATAAGAAAAAGATAAATGAACTTTTAAATAACTCTTTAATGCTTGTAACAGCTCTATCACCAAAAATTGGATATGATAATGCAAGCAAGATTGCAAAAACTGCACACAGAAATGGAACAACCCTTAAAGAAGAAACTTTAAAAACTGGCTTAGTAACAGAAGCAGAATATAATAAGATAGTTGATCCCAAAAAGATGGTAAGGCCAAAATAATTTATAACAAAGTAAAGTATCTTGGTAGATCAAACAAATTTTCAAGTTTTCCAAAGATTACAATCGAATTTAGATTTGTATTTAATTTTTGAATCTCATTATCATTAAACTGCCTATTTACAAAATTTTCTTGGACAGTAATTTTTGATTTATTAATATTTAGAATTCCTTTTGATTGTAATTTAAATTCACCATCTATAGCTCTATCAATTAAAGATTTATCATTACAAATTTGAGAACAAAGTCTTTTTAAATTTTTTGTTGAAAATATAAAATCATAAAATAGGAGATTATCTTTTTGGTATGTTACATTTCTTCCCTTGATGTTAATTGAATTGTTATCTGAATAAATATCTATATCTTCAAAAAAAACATCTCCATTTTGAAATAAGACATTTAGTTTAATATTTTCAAAAACTTCTTTATCACTCTTGAAATTATTAAAGCTTAATTTTACTCTACCATCGAAAAGATTAGCCAATAAATTAAGGTTTTGTGATAAAAAAGTTGCCAAGTCTGTTTTACTAATTTTTTTAAATTTAGAATTTTCAAAATATCCATCGAGTACAATTATATTTTTATCATTATTATTGTTTATATTGATTATTCCACTAAATATATTTGTTTCAAATTCTTTAGTAATCAAACTAAATTTATTTTCATTTTGCTCATAAGTAAAAGAGGTAAAAATACTATCAACCCCTGGAAAAATTGAACTATTATTGTAATCTAATTTTATCAATTTTTTTGTATTTAAAAAATTTTCAATGCTAGCTTTGAAATTTATTTCTGGAGATTTCAAACTTAACTGATTTTCTTTAAATTTAATTTTAAACAAAATCTCACCAACATAAAATTTACCATTTATTTTATCTATTTTTTTATTTTTATATAAAATATTGCCTGAAAATTCGTTTATGCTAAAAGTCTGCTTATTATCAAAAAACTTAATATTAACCTTTTCAAAATTAATTTTTTTATTATCAAATTCTTCAATACTCGATAAAACTTCCAAATTATTCAGATTAATTATAAATTCTCCACTATTAATAAGAATATTTTTGTATGAGAATTTATTTTTTAATAAATCAAAAATAGATACATTTAAAACAATTTTATTTAGAATACTGTTTTCTTCATCATTCGTTATATGCACCTCAGAAATTTCTAAGCTAGGTAGGGGATTTAGTTTATATTGAATATTGCCCTTAATGTTTACTTTATAAAATATTAATTCAGATATTAAATTTTCAATTCCAGTTTTCTTATCATCATTGAAATTAATTAAAAAAGGTGAGCAGACATAGGCTGTTACAGAAAAAACTAAAAATAAAATTGATATTAACAGCTTTTTTGCATTTTTTTTTAACATTTATTTTTGTTGTGCTAATTTAATTATTAGATGAGTAGTTATTTAAATTCATTGAATAATCAACAAAAATTGGCTGTCTCAAACACAGAGGGGCCATTACAAGTATTGGCTGGCGCTGGCTCAGGAAAAACAAAAGTTCTAACTTCAAGAATTGCTTATTTAATTCAACAAAAAAAATGTTTTGGACAACAAATACTTTGTGTGACTTTTACAAACAAAGCCGCAAGTGAAATGCGTGAACGGGTTTTAAAATTAGTTAATTCTAAATCAGTGGCATTTCCATGGCTTGGAACTTTTCATTCAATTTGCAATAAAATGTTAAGAAAAAATGCTGAAGCAGTTGGTTTAAAACCAAATTTTACAATTATTGATACCTTAGATCAGATTAAGTTAATTAAGAATATTTTAAGTGCAGAGAATATAGATATTAAAAAAAATCCACCTAAGCAAATTGCATTTCATATTGACCAATGGAAAAATAAAGCTTTGTTGCCTGATCAAGTAAAGTTAAAAAATCAAGAATTTAATTTAGTAAATGCGCTCAAGGTATACAAAATCTATCAAAAAAGATTGTTAGTGATGAACTGTGTAGATTTTGGTGACTTAATTTTACATGTTGTAACAATTTTAAAAAAATTTGAAGATATAAAAAAAATATATCAAAGAAACTTTAAATATATTCTCGTAGATGAATTTCAAGATACTAATTATGTTCAAAATCTTTGGCTCCAGTTATTAACTTCTGAAAAAAAAAATATTTGTGTTGTGGGTGATGATGATCAATCAATTTATAGTTGGCGAGGTGCTGAAGTAAAAAATATATTAGAATTTAAAAATAATTATCAAAATACTCAAACAATAAAATTAGAACAAAATTATAGATCTACAGAAAATATACTAAATAGTGCAACTTCTCTTATTTCAAATAATGAAGATAGACTGGAAAAAAATATTTGGTCAGAATTAGGTGATGGAGAAAAGGTAAAAATTAAATCTTATTTTGATGGCATAAGCGAAGCGACGGGTATCTCGGATATCATTGAGCAAAATTTATCAAAAAAGTTTAAACTTAATGAAATTTCGATTTTGGTTAGAGCCGCATTTCAAACAAGGGAATTTGAAGAAAGATTTATAAAAATTGGACTACCGTATAGAATTATTGGAGGTTTAAAATTTTATGAAAGATCAGAAATTAAAGATGCCTTAGGTTATTTAAGACTAATCAATCAGTCATCTGACGACATTTCATTTGAAAGAATAATTAATAACCCAAAAAGATCTATAGGTGACAGCTCAATAAAAAAAATCCATGATTTTGCTAGAGAAAAAGATTTATCACTTTTTGATGCTTCTCAAGAAATATTAAAAGAAAATATACTTAAACCAAAAACAATACAAAATCTTAAATCTTTTTTAGTAAATATGATTTCCTGGAAGCAAAAATCTAAAGATATTGATCACATTTCATTACTTGAAATTGTGCTAGATGAGTCGGGTTACTCTTCTATGCTTAAAAATGAAAGAACGCCTGAAGCTGATGCAAGATTAGAAAATTTAAAAGAATTAAAATCTTCAATGAAAAACTATTCATCTTTGAATGAGTTCTTAGAAAATATTTCTCTTCAGACAGCAATAGATGAGGAATGGGATGGTGAAAAAATCAATATCATGACAATCCATTCAGCTAAAGGTTTAGAATTTGATGCAGTTTTTTTACCTGGTTGGGAGGAAGGTTTGTTTCCACATCAAAAGTCAATTGATGAAAAAGGAGCAGACGGTATAGAAGAGGAAAGAAGATTAGCGTATGTAGCCATTACAAGGGCAAAAAAAGAATTATTTATTTCTTTTGCAAATCAAAGAAAATTTTATGGAAGACAAAATGATAATTATGACTTTTATTCTTCGTTGCAGTCACGCTTTATCGACGAAATAGACGATAAATATACCGAGATATCAATTGATGATACTGCAGAGGATGAGTTTATCTTCGATCAAGATTTCAATATTGAGGGGAAAAAAAATAGCCCAGGCTGGAACAGATTAAAGAGCAATTTTGCAAATAAAAATGAGGAAAATATAAAAACTATTTCTTACACTGAAAATTTCACAGATTTTACTGTAGGTGAAACTGTGAAACATGAAGGTTTTGGTTTAGGAAAAATTATTCATATCGATGGAAACAAATTACTTATAAATTTTAAAGAGCAAGGTGAAAAAAAGGTAATAGATAAATTTATTCAAAAAGCATCTAATGAATAGCGTATTAAAAATTAAAAATTACTTAAAAAATAATAATATAGAAGCTTGTTTAATTTCAAAAAATAATACTTTTTTAAATGAATTTGTAGAAGATAGAGATAATTTTTTATTAAAAATTACAAAATTTACAGGATCTCTAGGTTATGCAATTATATATAAAAATAAGCAAAATTTATATGTTGATGGTAGATATACCCAACAAGCAAGAGTACAAACAAAAAATTTTATAATAAAAGATATATCTTTACTAAAAAATGATGTTGGCAAAATAACAAATTCTAATAAAAAATTACTCATTGATCCAAAAACTTTTTCATTAAGTTTTTTTGATAAATTCAATTATGAAAATCTTCACTTTTTTAACTCAAATAAAAATTTAAAAAAAAAAGAAAAACTCTTTTACCTTACAAAAAATTATAGTGGGCAGGACTCTTTTGAAAAATTAAAGAAAGTTAATAAGAAACTTACTTTAAAAAAAAATGAAGTTTTTTTAATTACTTCACCTGAAAATATTGCTTGGTTAAGTAATATTAGATCTTATGATAAAAAATTTAGTAAAATTTTTAATTGTATTGCATTAATTAAAAATAAAAGAATTTATA